>CALFYE010000124.1 GCA_937952145.1 uncultured Myxococcales bacterium | reverse complement strand
GCCCCATCCCCGGCAGCTACGCTCTGCACGCCATCGCCACCGTCACCGCGAGCCGTCAAGCCGAGCGGCGCTTCTCCGTATTCCGCATCGCTCGCTATGACCCTGTCCAGTTCATCCAGTGCATGAGAGGGCTGGGTTGGGAACAAGTCGGCGCAGATCAGTATGGAAGTGACCACGCACTGCAGCTGTATCGCAAAGTGTGAACGCCGTCTGGCCCCACAAGCAACGCCTATGTAGCTCCTATCTGGTGAGTCCCGTCCGCCTAATTAGGCGAACGGGACGCGCTGGCCCCAGCACCCGAAGCGCTCAGCCACCTTGGGCCATGCACGTAACGGGCCAGTGGTCGCGCTGTCGGTGGGCACCGCGATAGAACACAAGCTATCGGGATGAACAACCGCAGTTGGAAACGTCACTTTAGACCTGATGCAGGCCAATGAAGCTTCGACCGAGTCGGACTGTGGGCGCGTCTGCGCGTATCTGCTCGCGATGAAGCTGCTCATGGCGGACGGGCCCAGATGAATGGCTGACTGGGCACTTGAGGGGGCTGCCTCGTCTGCTTGGACAGGATTGGGCCGAGGCGCAGCGCCGTGGCGCTGTCCACGGTTTTCCTGGCGCAAGTAGACCAAGCCAAGTAGAACGATCAACTATGAGGACGCATAAGGACATCTGCGAGCTGATCGCGACGGCGTTTGCAGGAGCCCAGATGCCCAGCTCCGCGACAGAGCTGTCCCTGGATTCGCTCGAGGGGCCCTACGTCATCGAGCACTTCCTGGGCAAGAGCCAGGTCGACGTCGAGTCGAACTTTCTGCCGTCCCTCCACATGGAGGACTTGAGCTACATGACCACGGAGGCCGTCGCATACTACTTGCCCGCCGTCCTGCGGCTCATGCTGAAGAAGCCTTACCGCTCCGACCTCTGGATCGGCTTGAGCACGTTCCTCAAGCCTTTGCACGGCGAGCGCTACTCGCCAGGAACTCGCGACCTCGACCCGCAGAAGCTGCATGCGATCTCAGAATGGGCCGGCCATTTGCACCACCAGTGGCAGCAGAACCAGCCCCCGGGATTTGACCCGAAAGACGCGAAGCGGGCGCTGAAGATCGCGCTCGCTTACAGGCAGTGAGCCGGCATCGCGACCAAACGAGTCGGCCACGATCAGGTAGCCAAAATTGGGGCTGTCAGCTCAACAAAGTGGTGCGTTATCCATGTATCCGTACTGCCGGGCGCAGTATAAGCAGCAACGTGGGCAGTCATGGAGCAAGGATTTCACCGACGCAGATCGCTTCCTCCGTCCACCTTGGTAGCGAGGACCTGCCCGTCGAGGACTGAGGGGCAACCATTCCCCCATAGTTGCACGGTGACGCCTGGCGATTAAGCGCTCCACTGGCCATCGAGTCAAGCGCCTTTGCCTGGCCCTTTGGCCCAATCGGCGACCACGATTCATCCTTCGTTCTCCCAATAGTTGACCGCCGACTTCAGGGCGCGGCGTACATGGCTGTGCCAGCGGCGTCGCCTATCCTATTGCACAAGTAATACACTGTACTATTATCCGCCTCGCAAGCACTTCGTGCCGCTGAACTCCCCAGGTCCGAGGAGAACAGCAATGCGAAGAAGAGAACCGCCCCGGGTCGTGGGGCCATATCAGGAGAAGAATAGATGGCGCATCGTCGTCGTGGAGCAGGGTCAAAGAAAGGCATTCTTCTGCGCAAGCCAAGAGGAAGCCCTGAAGCTGAAGGCCGACTTTGCTCGGCAGGTCGACCTGCCTCCCTCGCGGAAGCTGGCTGACGTGCTCACCGACTGGGAGCAAGACAAGGTGCGCAGCGGAACCTGCAAGGTGCAGAGCGCGCAGCACCAGAAAACTCGTCTGAGCCTGTTTCTGCAGCCGCTGCTCGATGAGGAGATCACCGCCTTGACGCCTCGGCGCGCCGCAGCGCTGTATGAGCGCCACACGGGGCAGACTTCGCGCACGACGGGGCGGGTGATTAGCGTGGCTACACATCGCTTCGACCTCTGGAATGCGAAGTTCTTCTTCAGCTGGGCGGCAAAGCGCGGCTATGTGGGAGCCAACCCCTTCAAGGACGTAAAGCCCGTCGGAAAAGTT
The DNA here is from genome assembly GCA_937952145.1 of uncultured Myxococcales bacterium. Lineage (GTDB taxonomy): Bacteria > Myxococcota_A > Polyangia > Palsa-1104 > JAEUJZ01 > JAEUJZ01. The sequence goes on along the minus strand of CALFYE010000124.1, from coordinate 2,477 downwards.
CGCGCGGGAAAGCAGCAGCTGCGCATCGAAGAGGCTCGTCGGTTCACCGAGACCGCGCTCTTGTATTTTCAAGAGCAGAATAAGCCTCTGGCTCTCGGTGCCCTGCTAGCCCTCACGATGGGTCTGCGGACCAGCGAGGTGATGAACTGCGTGTCCCGGGATCTCGACGACTGCGCACGCTACCTATGGATCGACGAGGGTAAGACCGAAAATTCTCGCCGACACCTGGACGTGCCCGAGGTACTGCGCCCCTTCCTGCTGCGGCTCGCTCAAGGTAAGTGCCCCGATGAGCCGCTCTTCAGCATCAGCGCCGTGACGGGTCTGAGGCGCAGCAGGCAGGCGATGTACTACACGGTCCGGGCGATTTGTGCCAAGGCAGGTGTCCCACGGGTGTGTACCCATAGCCTTCGCGGTTTGTGGGCAACACTTGCAGTCAAGTCGGGGGCTGTGTCGCACGCGGTTGCGGAGAGCCTGGGGCACCACTCCTTTGCGGTCACCCAGAAGCACTATGCGCAGCCGGCAGCGATTACCAACGCAGCCACCGCACGGGTGCTGAACGTGCTGTCGCACAACCCTGGTAGCGCTAAGCTCAGCGCCGAGGAGCTGTTGCAGAGTCTAGATGAGAGTACCGTGGAGAGGCTCGCCGAGCTTCTTAGCGCGCGGACTTCGAAGGGCAAGCCCGGAAATTAGCCATTTCCGGCTCGGGGAATCGATCCGCAATCGATCCCAATGGCAACCAAGCAGCTGATTCAGCGACGAGAGAGGCACATGTAGACATTTGCCGACATAATGTACTCACCGAGAGAAAACGACACTCAAACGATCCGCGGCGGTTCGAAGTGCTTGCAAATTAGGGACTTGGAAGCGGATCGGTATTCGGTTCTCTCGGGGGGCTACTAGGTGGCGGGAACGGCCTGGATCGCAGCAGAAACCAGCGCTTGCAGCAGTAAGCTGGCCAGCAGACCTGTGGTCGCATCGTTAGCCCTCATCTACGAAGGCACACTTTCCTCAGCTGCTTTAGCAGGGGAGTTGGGGGGTAAGGCTCGAGCGGCCAAGAACTACCCGCTACTGCCGGCGGGCATTCATCCGCCTCCCTCGCATTCGGCTACGGAACGAATGGCGACATTTCTCGACGGAGCTGCCTCACTACCAATGAGGATGGTTTTGGCGATCTCCGACGACAAAATGGGTTGAAGCATCGCACGGGGAACGGTTGCGGCAACACAACCAGGCACCAAGCGCATAGAGGCGTAATCATGACCCAAGACATCCGGGCAAAATAATAGGCGTTTCGAGAACCAATTCATGTACCAGTTGTCTGCTAGAGCCACGCGCGAAAAAGCGCTATCAATAAGCTCCGGCCAGGGCCAAGCGGGGATGCGACGATACGATTAACGGCGCCTAGCTTGACGCGCCACATTCCGTCTGCACGCAGATTGCTGCTGTTAGCCCCCGTGGCCGCATGTGGGTCTCAGGCAGAGAAGTATTCGAGTAGAGGAACTATGGGCAGTTCTTATAGTGGAGTTTGGGAGAGCAGCCAGCCCAAGTATGCTTATAACCCTGCGCGCGGCACCATTCTTTGCCTTTACCTGTACAATCATTTGAATAACCTCGATTGCGTGCGCTAGTCCAGCGGCATGCATCAGGATCTGCCGCTGTACACCGCACATAACAATTAGTGCATTCGTTCTCAGCGGTTGGATCTGCTGGAATCATTGAGCTTACATTTATCAAATTATTCTCATCGATAGCAGAAGATTCAGTTGCGCCACAGCCCAGCAGAATCACTCCTCCAACAAGGATAAATACCCCAAAGCATGATACACTCAGTAGAGTCTTTATTTTCATCAGCACAAAAGTTCTCCTAATTATTTGAGAAGATCGCCGCGAACAAGCCGCAGGGTATGACTACGCCGCGCCACAGTCAACCACCTTGGCAACTGGCAACTCACCAGGCTCAAGTGCTGATCCGACGGACATTGACAGGCCGCCGGTCCGGTCGTTGCCATGGCGCTATGGTAGCCACGAGACGAGTGCGGCACGCGGCATCAGGCGGTAACCAGGGTACACCGGAAGCAGCACGACTACCACAGACCAGTTGATTACTTCAGCGGCGGTAGCAGCGGCAGCGGGCCGGCAACGGTCGCTCAGCATAACAAACGGCTGCAGCGCTGAAGCGACGGGAGGCAACCAGTAATGCCGCTTACGCTATGCTACAGGAGCCTGGAGAAGTAGTGCATAGTCTGCGATAGAGGTATGACCATGGGCAAAAAGTCAGCACAGCCCACCCTGAATCACGACTTCGAGTTTCTCAAGGACACGGATCTCAATGCTCAGATCTCGGCCTTCGCCGCCGCGCACGAGGGAGCCTGATGGCCGTCACTGCCTTCGGTTAGACTCCCGCGATGGAGTTCCGGCTCACGGCGGAGCAGAGGGCGCTGCAGAGCGACGTGCGCGCGTGGCTGACATCCGTCATG
>CALFYE010000123.1 GCA_937952145.1 uncultured Myxococcales bacterium | reverse complement strand
TTGTCGCGGATGGCGATGTGGACGAAGCCGTCCTCTTGGCTGGTCTCGATGAGGATGCGGGGGACAAAGTCCGGGCGGGTCGCCTGGCTTTCGCTGAGCGCAAAGACGGCGTTGCCGAGCAGGTTCACGAACACCTGCTGCAGCCTGCCCTCATGACTCTGCACCGGGGCCCGCGCCCCGTCGTGACGGGTGAGCTCGATCGCTGACTTCGCGGGGTGCTGCAGCAGCTCCCAGGCATCGTCGAGGACGCGGTGGACATCGACCGGCCTACGCGCCTGAGCGTCGGGCTCGGTGTAGCTGAACAGCGCTCGCACGATCTCTTCCGCTCGCTGCGTGCCGCGCTGCAGAACGCGCAGCATCGCGGCCAGGTCGGCATCGTGCAGTTTGAGGGCGCACTGCTCCTCGGTTAGGTGCTCGGGCTGGATCTCGGCCAGGGCTTCACGCAGTGGCCGCGCGGCGTTGAGCGCGGCATTGATTGGGTTATTGATCTCGTGCGCGATGCCAGCGACGAACTGACCAATCGCAGCCAGCCCCTCGGCTTCACTAAGCGCGGCCTGCGCTTCTGACAGCAGGCGAATGTTCTGCTCGATGTCGAGGTTGCGCTGCAGCAGCTCCGAAGTTCGCTCGGCCACCTCGGTCTCCAGACGGGCCTGCGCCTGCGTCGAGCTCACCAGGCGCTGGCGCAGCGCGTCCTGCATCGCCTGCAGCGTCTGCGCCAGCCGGGTTCGCCGCCTGCCGATATCGGCTCGCTGCTCGGGGCCGGCGCTGACCTCGTGGGGGGCGGCAGAAAGCGCTGCAGCCTGTCGCGTTGCCTCGGCCAGCGGACGCAGCGAGCCGCGCAGGCGAAGGAGCGTGGTGAACAGCGCCAGCAGCAAGAAGCCCAATCCGCCGAGCCCGACCAGCCCTCGCGCGATCGGCGACAGCGCGGATCGACTGCCCCAGATGGCCAGCAGACCGACTAACGGGGGCGCCAAAACGGCAACGGTTGCCCAGCCGATCGAGCGGCGAGCCTTGCGCAGCGAGACCGCTTCGCCAAGTCGCCGCGGCGGCGGCAGCGCGAGCACGAAAGGCCCCTGTCTTTCGCGCACGTCGTCGAGGAACAGCCGCAGGATCGCCCACTGCGCCACCGCCGCCGCGGCCAACACCGAGACCCCCGGCGCGGCCAGCAGCAAGAGCGGCAGCGGCGGGACTGCCAGCCAGCCGTGCGCATAGAGCGCGCTCGCAAAGAGCAGCAGCAAGCCGACGACCAACGTCGTCCCCGCCACCCCACGCGGCAGCCACAGCATGCCCGGTAGGCCGGTGCCGACGTCCGGCGTCCCCGCCAGCCGAGCGAAAATCTGCAGGCGAACATGGACGTAAATGATCCCCAACACGACGGCAACCAGCAGCAGAGCAGGCGAGGCGAACAAGAGCGGCAGCAGGTGGCCCGCCTCGCTAGCCGGCAAAGCTGTGAGGGTCAGGGAAAACAGCGGAAGTCCCGCCGCCAGCGTCACACCCAGCACCGTCAAACCCAGCAAGAGCACGCGGGTAGGCAGCGTGTCCCGCTCAAGCTGAATCGCCAGGGTGTGCAGCGCCTGCCCTGGCCCACTGCCAGCGGCAGCCCGCCGACGCGCATCGGCCAGAGTCTGCACCGCGGCCTGATATTCCAGCAGGGCGCGCCCGGCATCGAGGAGAGGCGTGACTACCGCCGCTGCCCAGAGCAGAAACGCGACGGCGGGCAACGGCACGCTCCCAACGCCACGCCTGCCGGCCCACAGGCCCAAGCAAACCAGCGTGGCCATGACCAGCAGTGTGCGCCACACCAGCGATCCCAGCGCCCCGCGGGCAGCTAGGGCGTGCCGGGCCACATCCAGGTCCCGCGAACCGGCATGCCGCCGACGGCTGAGCAGCAGCCACAGCACACCACTTCCGAGCGCCGCCAGACCAGCCTGCGGCCGCAAGCTCGAAAGCCCGGGGAACAGGCTCTCGGCACAAAACAGCGCCACTGACTGCTCGACGGCCAGCCAGAGCACATCGACGCAGAGATAGAGCCGGCTGTATACGATGCGCGCCGAGGTCCGGCCCGACCGAGCGCCGCCGACGGCCGCGACAGACGAGGCTGCGATCCCACGGTTTTGGGCATCGCGGCGCCAGCTCACACCCGGGTCTCCTTGCGGGCCAGTAGGCGCCGCAGGTTGTCGCGATGACGCACAACGATGAGCAGCAGCAAAAGAGCGCTGAGCGCAAAGCTTGGGGCACTGGCCGACGTCAGGTACAGCCACAGCGGAAAGCTCAGGACCGCCAACAGCGAGCCCACCGATGAGATGCGCGTTGCGCCATAGGCCACGACATAGACCAGCGCACCCAAAAGCGCCGCCTTGGGCTGCAGGACCAGGAAGGCCCCCAGCGCTGAGGCCACCCCCTTGCCACCGCGAAAGCCAGCGAACACCGGCAACAGGTGGCCCACAAAGGCCGAAGCAGCGAGCCCAGCGAGGATCCAATCAAGCTGTGCCGCGTACTCCGGTCGGCCCGCGAAATAGGCCCGCCCCAGGACGACGGGCAGAGCCGCCTTCCCAGCGTCGAGCAACAGCACAATCAGCCCCCAGCCCTTGCCCAGCGCCCGCGCTGTATTCGTCGCTCCGATGTTTCCCGATCCGACGCTGCGCAAGTCGACCCGCTTGAAGTGCGCGACCACCAGGCCAAATGGCACCGAGCCAAGCAAGTACGAAAGGAAAAGAGCGATTGCCACGGCCATCGGCCCGTTCTTACCACGCTCCCGCTTCCGTCCGGTACGTCAGCGTGCACCTCGGCAGAGCGGAGCGTCTCGACGGGGCTTGATAGGCTACAGCTATCGCACTGAGCCCATTGATGCGTTGGCGCTATCTATCTGACGCCGGAAAAAATCAGCCACCGCGTCGCTTGCTGGCGGTGCTGCTCTTGCTGGCGGCCGTCTCGGGTGGGATCAGGCCGCCGCAGCGCCGACACAGGACCTTCTCTTTGGCAACCACCAGGGCCACCGTCTGAACATGGCCACAGCGCGGACAGCGCCGCTTGCGCGTGGGCATCCCGGCGGCACCGTGAATGGGGCTGGCCATGACAATCCTCCTCAGTCTGCGCCAACCCGGCGGGGGCAAGCGAGCTACCTGCATTGTGGCATGAGCCGCCGACGGCTGCGGCGGCATCTTCGGCTCTGCCGGTAGTGTCTTGATTTGCGCTGCCGTGGGCGGGTTCGTCGTCGTTAAGATGCCGCCATGAGCCAATCGATTAGGAGCCTATTTCTACAATGTATGGGCGCGCTGCTCGTGGCAGCGGCCTCCGGTTGCGGCGGAGAGAGCGGGGGTCCGCGGACCGAAGACCCCAGCGCATCGCGGCCGAGCGCACTGAGCGCCCCGCCGTTTGACCTGACCGCGATCCGCGACGCCAGCACCGCCGACTGTCGCTTCGAAGGCGAGCACACGGTGAGCAAAAACGGCGTGCTCCTGCGGGTCTATCGCGTGAGCTACCTGTCCTGGGAGTGGCGCGGGCGCGAGGGCACGACCGAGGCGGGACTGCGCCCCATCCGCATCCGTGGGTTTGCCGCTCGCCCCATCGGCTCGACTCGCCTGCCAGCCATCGTCCAGGCGCACGGGCTGGGCGGCTTCGCTGATGAAAACGCGGCAGTCAGCAGCGCCGCTCGGCTGGGTCTTTGGGTCCTCGCCTACACCGGCCCCGGCGGCGGTGATCGCCCCGACAACACATCGGAAGGCAAGCCGGCCAGCGACGGCAGTGGCTATCGCATGTTCGACACGCTGGGCGATGTCCGCGGCTCTTGGTTTTGGGGGCATACCACCGCCGCCCTGCGTGGCCTGACCTGCTTGCAAGGCCGCAGCGATGTGGTGGCCGACAAGCTGGGCATGACTGGCTTTTCAGCGGGAGCGGTCGCCACCCTCCTTTCAAGTGGCGCCGACTCGCGCATTAAGGCCGCCGTGCCGCTGTCGGGGGTGTTGGCTTGGGACGAGGCGGTCCGGTCGCCGCAGGCCTGGCAGCATGCGCTGCTCAGCCAGGCGGGACTTAGCAGCACGTCGAACGAATGGATCACGCTGCAGCGCGATCTCATCGCTCCCGCCGCGGCCCTTCCGGGTACGAGCGCGGCCCTGCTTCTTGTCAACGGCAGCAGCGACGAGTTCTTTCCGCTCAATGCACACCTTTCGACCCTGGCGGGGTTGCCCGCTGGCAGCCGCGTGCGCAGCAGCCTGATCGCAAACTTCGATCACGGCTGCTACAAGCTCACCGGCGGCGAGAGCGCGAGCACGATCGAAGCCCGCGCGACCCTGCGTGCTGAGGGTGGACAGCGCGCCTTCTTTCGTCATCACCTGCTTGCCGATCCAGCCTATCCCAGCATCCCGAACCCACCGACGGTCGGGGCAGGCGCTCTGGGCTCGGCAACCTACGTCACGGCCCGCGTGGATCGCCCCGCCGGTCTAGCCATCGACGAGGTTCGCGTGTGGTGGAGCAGCGACAGCGCCTTCCTGTTCGCCAGCCTGCCGCTGTCCGACAAGGGCGGCGGCCTTTACGACGGGCTTATCCCCCTGCCGCTGTCCAGCGCCAGCGCCTACTTCGTCGATGTGCAGTACCGAACGGCCGGCCTATTTGCGCAGCGCTTTGCCGTGTCGTCGGCACCGATCCTGGGAAGCGGCTTCGTGCCGCGCATTCGCGCCATCAACACCTGCCTCTAACTCGACAAAGGCCAGACTACGGCGTCTTCGGAACAACTGAGCAAGTGCCGGACAGGCAGCGCGCCGGCCCGCAGCTTTGGTTGAGCGGTTTGCACAGCGCGTCGGTGTCCACGCTCAGACAGTCGTCGTCGCGTGTGCAGGCGCCGCCGACCGCCCAGGCGATGCGGCAGGTTCCCGCAGCGCAGATCGGGGTGCCGGTGCAGGTCCAGCTGCTGCTGATCGCAGCGACGCACATGACGGACTCGCCGCAGGACCGCTCGCGACGCCGATCAAAGCGCGACTGGGCCCGCTTGTTCACCGCCACCGCCACGCCTCCCGCTGTACAGCCGCAACAGTCGAGCTGCGTCTTCACGCAGTCCGCGTCGCTGCGACAGGCTCGCTCGGCCGGGGTCGGCACTGCATTTGGGGGGCTGGCCGTCGCCAAGGCCAACCAGACAAACAGCTCAAGCATCGGGGTCACCTCAGTCCATAGACGGAGCGCAGCCGTCGGGATTCGGCGCTCACAGCTGCCCTTTGCGTCGCATGTACGCCGCTTTGTTGCGCGCGCCGCGGGCCTCCATCAGCGGCAGCAGCAGCCGCGTCAGCCCGGGCGACAGATAGCCGAGCGTCGCCAGCCAGCCGGAAGCAACCGGGATATCGACCTCGGCCTGGCGCAGAGCCAGCCCCCGCAGCGTGGCTTCGACAACCTCTTCCACCGTCGACATCGGCTGCGAAAAGGTCAGGTCAGCGGCGCTGCGAATATCGCCAAAAAAGTCGGTGTCGACCGGGCCGGGATTGACGCACATCACGTGGATGTTGCGCGGCGCAAGCTCCTCGCCCAGCGCCCGCGAAAAGAAGCGCAGCCCGGCCTTGCTCGCGCTGTACGAGGTCTGCTTCGCGAACCCCACCTTGCCCGCCAAGCTAGCGACTTGGATGATCGCGCCGCCGGGCCGCAGGACGTCGAGCGCTCGCCGCGTCAGATAGATCGGCGCCACGAGGTTGACCTCGATGACCTGCGCCATCTGCTCGGCCGTCACGGACAGCGCCGGTCCGCGGTGATTGAGACCGGCGTTATTGACGAGGATGTCCAGCCCCCCAAGCTCGCTCACCACCCGCTGCGGCAGGCCGTGCAGCGTCGCGCGATCGGCGACATCGGCAGCGATGGTCAGGACGCGGCTCTGCCCGCTCTGCACCGTCGCTTCCCCGCGCAGCGAGTCCGCCGCCGCGGCCAGCTTATCGGCGCCTCGCGCGACCAGCACCACGCTGGCCCCGGCCTGCACCATCCGGCGCGCCAGGCCCAGGCCAATCCCCGTCGAGCCACCCGTGATCAAAGCAATCTTTTCGCGTAAGTCCATGGCGCCACTATATCGCTGTCGTCTCCGCTGTCGTCGGGTGATTGTCGTCGCCGTCCCAAGCTGGCAGAATGCCGCCGTGGCCTCATCGACTTTTCCTCAGACGTGCCGCTGCGGGCACGACATCAAGCATCCCCTCGTCCACCCCGAGCCGAAATACACCACCGCCGGCTGGCTCATGCTCCTCCTCGGAGCGACGCCCAGCCCGCGCTATGCCCAGTTCGTCTGCAGTCGCTGTTCGATGATCCTCGGCGTGACCAAAGATCCCAAGATCCTGCGCGAGTTTTCCTAGCCGACGTTCCTGCCGGCAGGTGCGCAGGTCGGATACACTTTCGATCATGCGCTACGACTTCATCGTCATTGGGTCGGGCTTCGGGGGCAGCGTCTCGGCGCTGCGCTTGGTCGAGAAGGGCTACCGCGTCCTTCTCTTAGAAAAGGGCCGCCGCTTCGGGCCGGACGACTTTCCCAAGAGCAACTGGGATCTGCGGCGCTGGATGTGGGTGCCTGAGCTGGGCCTGCGCGGCCTGTTCAAGATGTCCTTCCTGCCGCATCTCACCGTCGTGCACGGCGTCGGCTACGGGGGTGGCTCGCTGGTCTACGCCAACACCCTGCCGGTTCCCCAGCCATCGTTTTTCCGTGCCAGCTCGTGGGGCCACCTGGCCGACTGGCAGCGCGAGCTTGCCCCGCACTACGCGACTGCGCAGCGCATGCTCGGTGCGACGCGCAACCCGCACCTCACGCGCATCGACGAGGTCTTTCGCAAGATCGCGACCGACCTGGGACGCTCTGAGGGACTACAGCCGACCGAGGTCGCGGTCTACTTCGGCGAGCCTGGCAAGCCCGTCGCCGATCCCTTCTTCGGCGGCGAAGGACCCGAGCGCCGCGGCTGCATCTACTGCGGCGGCTGCATGCTCGGCTGCCGGCACGGGGCCAAGAACACGCTCGATAAGAACTACCTGTACCTCGCCGAAAAGCGCGGCCTTGCGGTCCGCACCGAGACCGAGGTCACGCACGTCTCGCCCCTCAGCGATCTCCCCGATGCGCCCCCGCCCTCCGGCACGCCGCAGTGGAGCCCGGGTTACCGCATCGAAGCCCTCAGCGGTCCTGAGCACGCGCGAAGGCAGCCCGAGGTCTTCGAGGCCGATCACGTCATCTTTGCCGGCGGGGTCATGGGCACCGTCGATCTGCTGCTGCGCCTCAAGGAGGATCCGCGCGGCCTGCCCCGACTCTCAGAGCAGCTGGGCAACTATGTGCGCACCAACTCCGAGTCGCTGATCAGCGTTATCAGCCAGGATCGCAGCCTCGATCTGTCGGAAGGCATCGCCATCAGCTCGATCCTGCACACCGACGATCACTCGCACATCGAACCCACGCGCTATCCCGCTGGATCGGGCTTCTTCCGCACCATGGTGGGCCCGCTTGCCGAGGGAGAATCGCTTCCGCAGCGCGTCTTTTCCGCACTGACCACCACGCTGCGGAATCCACTGCGCACCCTGCGCATGCTGACCGTCTCCGACTTCGCCAAGCAGAGCATCATCCTGCTTTATATGCGCACCCTCGAAGGCTACATCCGCCTGCGCCGGGGGCGCTCACTGACCACCGGCTTCCGTCGCGGCATGACCTCCGAGCTCGGCGAAGGCGAGGCCCCCAGCGCCAACATCCCCGAGGCCATCGATCTCGCCCGCCGCGTCGCCAAAGAAGTCGACGGCGATCCCGCGACGCTGCTCACCGAGACCCTGTTGGGCATCCCAACCACCGCCCACATCCTCGGCGGCTGCTGCATGGGCGAGACCGCCGAGCGGGGGGTCATCGATCGCGACCACCGCGTCTTTGGCTACCCTGGCATGTACGTCATCGACGGCTCGGCGATGTCTGCCAACCCCGGCGTGAACCCCTCGCTCACCATCACTGCCCTCGCCGAGCGCGCCATGAGCAAGATCCCGGCGCGCAAGCCCGCCATCAACTAAGCAGGTCTTTTGCCAATTCCCCGTCGGGGAGCACGGTCGGATGGTGGACACTCGCTGCGCGATCTCCACATCCGGCGGCCCCCGCTCTGGGCGGGTCTCCCACCCTGAATCCTCGGGACTCCCCCGAAGATTCGGGCGCAGGTTTGGGATACTATCTCCGCGCGACGTCCTCGTCGGACAGGGCTGCGACGATATTTGGGGTGGGGCCTGACGACGACCGCGGGGGCCGGGATCTAGACCTCAATCCCGAACGCAGCACGGAGCCGCGGTGGGGACGCGCGAAAGAAATCCATGTCGACGTCTTTAAACCTGCCTTCCGCAGACGCTGCGGCCAGCCGCTCATCGCAGGCGCCAACCATCGCTGAGGCCACCGCATTCCCGGTCGAAAATGTGCGGCCGCTCGTCTCGGTGGCCGCGACGAAGCTTAGCCATTTTGTCCTGCTAAACCCGCTCGGGGCCGGCGCGATGGGCTCGGTCTATGCCGCCTACGACGAAAAGCTCGATCGCCGCGTCGCGCTCAAGCTGGTTCACAGCCCAACCGATGCCCATCGGCAGATCCGCGAACGCACGCTGCGCGAGGCCCGCGCCATCGCCCGCATTTCGCACCCCAACGTCATCTCGGTCTTCGAAGTCGGCGAGTCCGATCAGCTCGTCTATATCGCCATGGAATACGTCGACGGCGAGACCCTGCTGAGCTGGCAAGAGCGCGGCGGGCACTCCTGGCAAGAGACGCTGGACATGTATCTGCGCGCCGGTTCTGGCCTGGAGGCGGCCCACCGCGCTTCGGTCGTGCATCGTGACTTCAAGCCCGAAAACGTGCTTTTGGGACACGATGGGCGCGTGCGGGTTGCGGACTTCGGGATTGCCCGGCTGGGCATGGCGCCAGAATCATCCCGGTCGCCAGCGCCGACCCATCCGAGCGGTGAAGGCAGCGAGTCCGTCCCGGGCAGCCCGCCCCGCCTGACGCAAAGCGGAATCATCTCAGGCACGCCTGGCTATATGTCGCCCGAGCAGTATCGCGGCGGAAATGTCGATAGCCGTAGCGATCAGTGGAGCTTCTGCGCCGTCCTCTTCGAAGCGCTGTACGGCTACCTGCCGTTCTCTGGCACCACACTCAAAGAGCACGCCGAGAGCGTCCTCGGACCGCCGCGGCCACCGCCTAGCAACACGCCGGTTCCCGAAGAAATCCACCAAGCCCTGCTGCGTGGACTCAGCGTCGATCCGTCGGCACGCTTTGAGTCGATGACGCAGCTTCTTGCGACGCTGACGCTGGAACAAGGCGATCACGCTGCGGCTCGCCAAGGTGCGCGCAAGCGCTTCATGTCTTCCCTGTTGGGCGTCGCACTCGTGGTCTCTGCGGTGCAGCAGTTACGACAGCTTCATCGCCCGCTGATTCCGCGCGACATGCTGGGCAGCGGTGTGGTGCTGCTGCTGGCGATCTGCGCGGGCGGGTTTCTGCTGCGACGGCAGCTAATCAGCCATCCGTTTCATCGCACGATGTGGCTGATGTGCCTGTTCATCATGCTGGGCAACATCGGTCAGCGCCTACTGGCGGTGGCCTTGGGGATGCCGATCGAGTGGCTGTTTCCCTTCGAGATGATCTTCATGACCATCATGATGGCCATCACCGCCGGGTTCCTGTTCCGCAGCCTGCGCTGGGCGCCACTCCTGCCGGCCCTGGCCGGCATCCTGTCACTGTTGAATCTGGTTCCGATTCGCACGTTCACGCTGATCTATCCCGTGATCGTCGGACTGGCCGCGATCGGCTGGAGTCGCAGCGCCCGCACCGCGACCAGCACCGCCCGCGCCGGGGATTCATCGACCGATAGCGTCCCCTTGCTGGCCTTGGGGCGGCGGCGCTCGTCGGGAAATCGCTCAGCCGCGGGCCTCAAAAAGACGCGCGAAACCGGCCCCTAATCCATCGCGGGGCCGGGGATCCGCGCTGCCAGTGCGGGCTGGGAGCGCTACGGCGGTGCGTTGTAGCAGAGGAGATCGGTCAGGACGTCCTCGTCGTTGTCCTGCCGACACTGCACCAGATCCGTCCGCGGATCGCCGCCGCCATCGGCGACGCGCAGGTGCAAGCTGACGCGCCCGGTCGGAGGGGGCGAATACAGGCAGGACAGCGACGCGCACTCGCCGGCTGACAGCGAGCGATCCAGCCGCGCCGTGCAGACTCGCATCGCGCCGGCTGCCGGGCGCCCCGAGTAGAACGTGGCGAAGATCGGACCTGGAGCGGTCGCCGCTCCGCGGTTGCAGACCTGCGCCGCCACCGTCCAGGGAGTGCTGCAGTCAGACGGAAAGCGCTGCGGCGCGAGGCGCCCCGTCAGATCGGGCAGGGCGCGCGGCGGCGGTGTGTGCGGATCGAAACTAGGCTGCGCCATGCGGAAGCTGTTGTGGCTCGTCCAAAACGCTGGCTCGATGGGCGGCACGGTCAAGTCATCGCGGATATTACCGGCGTGATAGCTGTGCTGGTTCCATAGGCGGCGACTGGGCATGAAGCGATGCTCGGGGTCGGACAGCACGTACAGGCCACGGCTCCAGCCGGTCCAGGGGCTCTGTCGATCGGCCTCGGGTCGGCCGGCCCGGGCGCAGAAGCCAAATAGGTCGACGTCGACATCACTCGTCACCAAGATTTCGGCGTGCCCATCGCCGTCGAGATCAGCGACGGTGGGGGTCTCGATGCCGGTGCTGCTCGTCGCGTTGTAGGCGGCCAGCGTGCGCCCCGATAGCCCCGACAGGATGCGCAGCCAGCACTCGTCGCGGTACAGCACCTCGGCGGCGCCGTCCCCGTTTACGTCGAAGGCGGCGGCGCCGACACTGCCCGAGGATCGATCGTCGATGCGCCGCGACCACAAGAGCCCCGGCTCGTGCCCCAGGCAGCCGGGCGGACGCGCCCCCGAGGCGGGATCTTCAGCGCAGCGCAGTGCATAGGCGTAGAACCAGTGCTCGCCCCCTACGCCAAAGTCGGGCGTGCCATCTCCGTCGAAGTCGGCAATGACAGCCGGGCCGCCAAAGCCGCCCTCACCCGCGCGATAGGGACCAAAGATCGTCTGCTGCTTCCGGTAGTCGAACACGCGCACAAGCTGTCCCCCCGGACGCGATTCGACGATCAAAAGATCGGGATGGCCGTCGCCGTTGAAGTCGGCGACCTGCGGAAAAAACGGGGTCAGAAGCAGCGGTCGCAAGCTCTCTGGCGTCTTGTCCGCCCCGGTCAGACCGTCGTACACGCGCTCGCCGCTGACCACTTCCAGCCGGCCATCCTCGTCGAGATCGACGGCAATCGCGGCCGAACCAAAGGGCGGCGTGCGGCTGTCCTGCGACCACAGGATCTCAACTCGCGGGCCCCCGGCTGATGGGCCGTGATAGCGCGCGACCTGCGCCCCCAAGATGATCTCGGGCGGGGCCATGCCGTCGAGATCGGCGATGGCCGGTGCGCTCCACAGCGGGCCGGAGTAGAAGTTGCGCTCCGGGCTGGGCTCAGTCGCCGTCGCCAAGCGCTCGCCTTGATGGCTGAACACGACGAGGTGATGCTCGGCATCGACGGTCACGATCTCGGGATGCCCATCGCTGTCGAGATCCGCCACAGCCAGGCTGCCCATGCCATCGCTGCGCAGGGCGACCTGTTTGCGAAACAGCGGCTCGCAGGTATCGCCGTGGACTGCCAGGAGCGCCGAGGGAAAGGTCTGCGTCACCACCTCGGGGCGGCCATCGCCGTCGAGATCAGCGACGACCGGCAGCGAGGTGCTGTTCCAGTCGGTGACCTGACAGCGCACCTCGGGCGGCGGCAGCGGCGCATCCCCGACGAAGCGAGCCTGCCGGCAGGCGCGACGAAACGGCTCTAGCTGCACGCAGGCGTCATAGGCGACGCAGGCCCCACGCAGGCAGCGGGTGTCGCCACGACAGTCGTCGTCCTGCTGGCAATCGCCCGACGACTCAACGCAGACGTGGTCGATGCAGTGGGCCGACGGCGGGCAGTACCGATCATCGCGACAGGGATCGCCCTTACAGCCCAGCGCCGCAAGCTCGTCGTCAAGCGGTGGCTTCTTGGCCGGTACACTTGGCGAATCGGGAGCGTCCTCCCGGCTGGGGGCGCAGGCGCTGTCGACGACGACGCTCGCGGCGGCCATCCAAGACGCGACGAAAAGCCCGCTGAAAAATCGACCCCGTGAAGCCCACATGTGCAGAAGGCCGCAGCATAGCCGCGACCTCCTGAGTGGGGGCAGCTTTCGCCCCAGCTGCGATCCCGCCGGATTCTTTGCGAGCGACGACGATGGGCTGTGATAGGGTTCCCCTTTCGCGCTGTCGCGACTCGGGCCACACCTCATGCACAAGCGCCCTCATGAAGTCGAAATCATCGGAGCGCCGCTCGACCTTGGCTGCAATCTCCGCGGCGCCAACATCGCCCCCGCCACCGTCCGCATCGCTGGCCTGGCCGACAAGCTCGCCGAGCTTGGCATCCGCGCCCTCGACAGTGGCGACCTGAAAGTGCCGCTGCGTGAGACCCTGGGGGAAGCCGCAGCCGCCGAGCGCTACGTGCACATCATCGCCGAGATCTGCGATGAGCTCTGCACTCGCATCGATCGCTCGCTGTCGTTTGGCCGCTTCCCGCTGGTGATCGGCGGCGACCACAGCATCGCCATCGGAACGATCAATGGCGCAGCCAACTACTTCCACCGGCAGGGCGGCGAGCTGGGTCTGATCTGGGTCGATGCCCACGCCGACATGAACACGCCGGCGACCTCGCCGTCTGGCAACGTGCATGGCATGCCGCTGTCAACGGTGCTCGGCCTGGGTCACGATGCGCTAACCCATGTCGGGGGAGCCGGGACGCGACTGCGGCCGGAAAACGTCGCGCTGATTGGCATCAGAAACCTCGATGCCGGCGAAAAAGAGTTCGTGCGCCAGACCGGCATCGCCTACCACACCATGACCGAGATCGATCAGCGCGGCATCTACGCGGTCATCACCGATGCGCTCGATGATCTGTGCCGGCGCTGCAGCGCGATTCATCTGTCCTTCGATCTCGATGGGGTGGACCCGCTGTGGGCCCCCGGCGTGAGCACGCCAGTGCCCGGCGGCCTGACCTATCGCGAAGCCCACCTGCTTCTAGAGATGGTGGCGGCGCGCGGCATCCTGCGCTCGATGGAATTCGTCGAGGTCAACCCGATGTACGACAACAACCACCAGACGGCACGCCTGACCATCGAGCTGGCGCTGTCGGCGCTTGGAAAAGCAATCGTCTGATGAACTCACCACTTTCCGTAGCAGAGCGCCCCGCCACAGCGCAGCGCAGCGATTCGGAACGCACGCAAGAAGACCTGCAGCTACTCGACACCGCGCTGTCGCTGGCCGCCGCCGCGGGCGAGGTCCTGATGGGCGGGCTGGGACGCAGCCTAGTCATCGAGACCAAGTCGCAAGAGACCGATCTCGTCACCAAATATGATCGCGAGGCCGAGGCAGTCATCGTTGACGGCCTGCGCGCCCGCTACCCGCGTCATCGCATCCTGGCCGAAGAGGGCGGCGAGCGCCCCGGCGATCGCGACGCGCCGCTGTGGATCATCGATCCGCTCGACGGCACCACCAACTTCGCGCATGGCCTGCCGCTGTTTTCGGTATCGATCGCCTGCGTCGTCGGAGGGAGCGCGCGAGTCGGCGTGGTCTACGCCCCGGCCCTGGGCTTTCGCTTCGCCGCGGTGCGCGGCGGCGGCGCGACCTGCAACGGACGGCCTATCGGGGTGTCGCAGACGGCGGCGCTCGACTCGGCGCTGCTGACCACGGGATTCCCTTATGACCGCCGGACGTCTCAGGAAAACAACCTAGCCCAGTTCGTGAGCCTCAAGAAGCGCGTGCGCGGCATCCGGCGTCTGGGCTCGGCTGCCCTCGATCTGTCGCTGGTAGCGGCCGGCAAGTTCGACGGCTACTGGGAGATGAAGCTCAAGCCCTGGGACATCGCGGCGGGCCTCCTCTTGTGCGAGGAAGCCGGCGGCCAGATCTCGAACTGGTCGGGCGGCCCCGTCGATCTGTTCCACGGCGAGGTGCTGGCCACCAACCGCCACATCCATCCGACGATGCTGGCTGCGCTGTCCGAGGTCAAGACGTCGCTGTGAGTACCGGCCCGTCGGTATCACGGCGTCAGCGTCTTCTGGCTCAGCTACGCGCAGCCCCGGCCCGCCTGCGTCGCCTGCAGCGTCGGCTGGGGTACGTCGGGGTGCTGGCCGCCTTGTGGGTGATCATCCCCAGCGTCACCGGCCTGCTGATGCTGGCCACGCTGGGCCCGCTGTCGGAAGCGTGGAAGGCAAGTGCGTCGTCGTGGGCCTACTTCGGCTATCCCGCGCTGCTGGCGGTCGGCATTGGGCTGGGCTTTTTTCCCGTCGCTAGCTGCAACCTGCTGTTCGGCTGGGTGTACGGCGTCCGCACCGGCCTGCCGCTGGCCCTGTGCACGTACCTTATCGGCGCGATCATCGGCTTTGTCATCTCCAGCCACACCTCGCACGATCGAGTGGACGCGCTGATCGAAGAGCACGATGAGGCACGCCAGATCCGCCGCGCGCTGCTGCGGCGCAGTGGTAGACGCACGCTGCTTTTGGTGACGCTGTGGCGCTCGGCCGGGTTTCCGTTTCCGTTCTCGAACCTGCTACTCACCTGCTGCGGCGTGCGCCTGGCGCCGTATCTCTTGGCGACGTTTTTTGGCCTGCTGCCCCGCGTGACGGTGGCGACGTTCGTCGCGTCTACGGCGGCAGCGACGGGAGCCCGCGACATTCAGGATCTGGTGCGGCGCAGTCAGCACCCGGCGTTCTTGGTGTTCGGCGCGCTCCTTGGGCTGGGGGTGCTCATGCTCATCACCCAGATGGCCCGCGCGGCCCTGCATCGCGCGACCGCAGAACCGGCCGACAAGCCGGGATCTCAAACCGATCGCAGCGACG
The DNA here is from genome assembly GCA_937952145.1 of uncultured Myxococcales bacterium. Classification (GTDB taxonomy): domain Bacteria; phylum Myxococcota_A; class Polyangia; order Palsa-1104; family JAEUJZ01; genus JAEUJZ01. The sequence continues at coordinate 9,410 of CALFYE010000123.1, read as the reverse complement.
GTAAATAGCGCTCGCGGAGGAGGGCGCCAAAAGCCATCGCCGCTGCGTATACTGGGGCGATGCGGACTGTGCAAGCGATCGTTTGGAAGCTCGGCGGACTCGTCGCGGCGGCGCTGCTCGGGCTCTCGCCAGCCTCGGCGGCGGCCTTCGAGCCGGCCTCGATGTCATGTGGTCTGGTGGAAGAAAACACCATCCATGTCGACGGTCTGACTAGCGACTGGGACGGCGTCTCGGCGGTCACTTTGAAGGTCGACCCAGCCGGTGGAGCCCCACCGCGCACGCTGACGGTGCACGTGCGCTGCAACTACGATCAGAAGAGTCTGTACTGGCTGGTCGAAGTCGATGACGACATCCTGCTGCGCACCGGAGCCGCACCGGGTGGCGAAGACCACATCGAGTTCGCGTTCGGCGTCGAGAAAAAGAAGGGCGGCGAGCTACGCATCGACAAGCTGTCGATCTATCCAGGAGCGGCGTCGCAGAAACAGAAGCGTGTCGTGCGCTGGCAGGCCCCCAAGCCCCCCAAGGTCATCGACGGCGAAGGTCCGGCGGGGCGCAAGAAGGCCGGCAAGGCCGGAGCTTTTGAGGTCTGGGATGCGCTGCAGCCGCGCGGCTATGCCGTCGAGCTCCGCATGCCCAAGGCCAGCATTCCCGGCTATGTCGAAGGCACGCCGCTGCGCCTGAGCCTGCGGGTCGTGGACAGCGATACGCCGAGCGGGCAGCTTGCCGCCTCAGCACAGCTGGGATCGATCGACAACGCCGAGCAGCTTGCGGCGATCGAGCTAGAGCAGGCCGGCATGTCGATGACCGACATCCTTGGCGATCTCAAGGCCAAGGAGTCGGACGTCTACCTCGACAAGTCGGGCGACATCGGTGAGGGACCGGGCCGCATCCTGATGGTCGGGCGGTTCCTCGCCTTTGCCAGCAAGACCTTCGCATATCAGGAAGTCGCGCCCAGCCGCGCCGATATTCGCGAGGCTCAGCTCATCGACCTCGAAGGTAAGAAGGTCGCGATGGCGCTGCGCATCGCCGAGCGTGGCGGGGGCGGGCTGCGCGAAGTGCTGCGCGTCTACGTGCTCAAGGGCAACCGCTTCGAGAGCATCTTCGCCACCGAGGTCGCCAAAGAGCAGGGCAACAAGCGCCTAAGCACACAGGTGCTGTTCAATCGCCGCGGCGGCAGCACCGACATCGTCTTAAACCCGCAGCCCCCCGTCGGATTTTCGGCCGCCAACTACTCTGATCTGCCCGCTGAGGATGTCGTGCCGATCCTCCTGCCGTGGCAGGACAAAAAGACGAAGTACGTCTACAAGGGCGGCGGGTACGTGAAGGAATAGCGCTAGCGCGCCGGGCAGAACGGCTCGACTTCTAGCCGACTGCCGACGGGAAGGCGACTGCCGATGCGGGGGAAGCAGGCCTGCAGCCCCGCATCGCAGGTGTAGTTGCCCTGGTCGCGATCCATGGTGCGAACGCAGTCCGCGTCGTTCTTGCAGGCGCGCAGATAAAAGCCCGCCAGGCCTGGAGCAATCGGCGCGTAGCGGGGGACTGGATAGTACGCGGCGCGCGTCGGTCGGCAGCCGGCGGTGGGGGGCTCGGTGATGGCGCAGTAACCGGCGGGCCAGGGGAACTTGATCTCGCGCAGGCAGTAGCCTGTGCCGCAGTCTGCGTCGGTGCGACAGCCATCCCCCAGCGGTACACCGCAGGTGTTGGGGTCGCTGGGCGGCGGCGGCTTGCGACCGCAGAGCTGTGGCAGGACGACCTGGCGAAATCCGGCAGGCAGCTCCCCCGTGGTCAGGGTCTGTCCGGCCGGTAGCGGCTGCGGCATGAACAGAATGGCCGACGGCGGGTCGATGCCGACGAAGGGCTCGGCGGCGTCGCGGCGACCGCTGCGATTGCGATCGTCGTAGACCAAGATTCGCCCCAGCCCAAAGCTGCCAAGCCCCGGCATGGCTGGGACCAAGAGCGCGCTGCCCGGCTCTTCAAACACGCCGACGCTGCCGCTCATCGGCAGGCTGATGGGCATCCCGGAGGGTAGGTGCTCCACCATCTGCTCAGGGTCGATGTTCATCGCCGACCCAGGGCTAAAAAAGATCGCGATGCGCAGCTGCGGATCGCTGTTGGGTAGGGTGCCCCCCTGCGAAACATCGACGTAAAAACGGGCCAGCGCCGGCCCGCGATAGTCGCCCCCCAGCAAGCCATCGCCGCAGCCGAGCACGAAAACCGCGGGCAAAAGCGCCGCATACGCACGCCATCGCCGCCCTCCCCGGCTTGCACTCAGCGTCGCCACGTCAGTCCTCCGCCGAGCCAGAAGGTCAGGCTGGTTGCTGTGCCCAGACCCACCTCGCTGCCGTTTTGCACCAGCGCTCGCCGGCTCAGCAGCGCGACCGGGCCGCCCTCTAGCCGTATCCCGAAGCCGCGCCGCAGCGAGCGCTCGATGGCGAGGAGCGCCTCGATCCCCAGGCCGAGCGCGCTGCGATCGCTGACCTGTCGCGGCGTGCTGGCAAAGCGCTGACCAAGGAACACGCCCTCGACGGCGACGCCAAACGCAGCACTGAACCAGGGGGTATCGACGTAGCGCTGGAGCAGCAAAGCCAGTCCCAGATCAAAGCGCTGCGAAGAGAGCCCACCATCGACGGAGTGCAACGTACCCAGGCTGCCGCGCAGGCGCACGCCGAAGGTCAGCCACGGCAGATCGGCGCTGTAGGCGAATGCCAAGTTGGGTACGACTCCCAGGCCGGACTCGGTCTCGCCGCGCGCCCCGGCGACAGCGAACAGGCCATGGATCGATCGCCGCACACCGCCGCGCTTGCGCACCAGCTGGTCGTAGCGGAGGGCGCGATAGGGAAGCTGGTCAAGTTCGACCTCACTGCCCTGTGCGAGGTTCACCCGATACTCGCGGTATTCGTACGAGCCGCGGCGCTGCACGAAGTAGCGACCGCGGGGCAGAGCTAAGCTTGCGCGATCGCGGCTGGTGGTCAGCTCAGCGACGACGGCACCCGTCTCGCGCTCTTCAGCGATCAGGTACTGCCCGGCTCCGCCCAGGCGCAGGCGCGTGCGACCAGCTTGGCTTCCCCCGGGGGTAGTCAGCGTCAGATCGCCGCTGCCCTTGACGTCGTAGGCATAGGTCGGATGCTGCAGTGACAGCGTCTGCCCGCTCGATCGCAGGGTCTGGGTATAGGTGTAGGCGTAGGCCTCGGACAGCGTCACGCGTCCATCGCCGTTGCGGTCCGCCGCGCCTCGCAGGGCGTTGACTAAGTGATGCGAAAAGAACGAGCCGCGCAGCCGATCCGACTCTTGGCTCGACTCGCCGGCGGTGCTCGACGACAGGATGGCGGTGCCCTCGGCCTCGACGCGGTTGTCGAGCGACAGCGCAAACTCGGGGCTCTGCGTCATGCCTTTGACCCGCGTGACGCTGCCGGAACGACAGGCATCGACGATCAGGATGCGCATGTGGGCGGGCGATCCACTGACCAGAGCGCGCAGCTCATTGAAGTCGAGATGCGAGCCGCGCAAGTGCAGCGCCTCAGCATCAGCGTGGCCGGAGTAGAAAATGAGGAGCGCGCTCGGTGACGCCCCCGCATCGCCGGTGCCCCGCAGCGCAGCGTTTACGGCAAGCACCGTCCGGCGCACGGTGTCGGCGTTTTCGTCGATGAGCAGCCGCACACGGTCGGAGGTCACGCTGCCCTGCTCGCGCAGCACATCGACAAACTCGCGGGCATCGCGCTCGGCAAACAGCAGCTGGATGTCGGCAGCATCGCCCCGGTTGTTGCCGATCGCGATCACCCAGGTGGCATCAGGCAGCGCATGGGCGGATCGGCTCAGAGCGAGCACCAAGCACAAGAGCAGCCAGCACTTGTGGGCGAGTTGGCGGATGCGCGCCTCCTACTTTTTGTTCATGACGAACGGCGACTGCTGACAGCCTGCTGGGCAGCGTGGGGGCTGCTCGGGCCCCCCGCTCTTGCATGCCTGGGCCGGTGCTGCGGTCTCGGCTGGGCACCACACCAAGTACAGCACTTCTTTGCCCATCGAGGCATCCAGGGCGACGGCGCCGGGCAGCTCTTGCCGCTTACCCATGGGTCGCCTGCCGCTGTCGCTGCCGCTGGGCCAGGCGACGTACAGACCGCCCTGTGGTTCGACGCCGAGCACCGCGGCCTGACCCGCGGCCGGCAGATCGACGACGAAACGCAGGCGGTCGCCACTTTTGAAGGTATCGCCGCTCAGCGCTGGCTGGGCACGCCCATCGACCAAGCGATAGACCTGCAGGAGCGGCCCGCCTTTTTCCCGTGTCTCTTCGATCACAGACGGATTCAGCGACGGGTCACTCCCCATCGGCTGCGTGCTACTGCCTGGACGACCGAGCAGCACCAGCGCCGCCACGGCCGCCACCGCCAAGCCCGAAAGTGGCAGGGCCATGACCCGCATACGCCGCAGCAATCGCTCCAGCAGCGACGGGGACGGTTCCTCGGCGAGCCCACGGCGGATCGACGCCAACAGCTGCCGTTCATCCAGCTCTTTAAAGTTCGCAAAGCCGGCTTCCCGCGCGCTCATCCGCTGCGGACAGAGGGCGCAGTCGGCCACATGGCGACGCAGCGCTTCGGTCTGCGCCGATGACAGCTCACCGGCTTGTAGGCGATCGAGCGCCAAGTCCGAGGGGCAGTCGGCATGGCCAGCGCGGAGCTGGGTAAACGGCATCTGCTCAGTATTCTTGTCCATCGTCATGCCTGCGGGCCCGCAACGGAGCGGGCGGTGGAGCGATGGCCCATATCTAGGCCTTCTGCCCGGTAAGACCCGCAGGTAGGCAGACCGGGCAAGCGGCGGCTACAAATTTTGTAGTTTTTCAGCGCTGCGCTCATGCCGACTCCCGGCCCGTCTGGGGCAGGCTGCTGCTGCGGCTGCGCGCCCACAGCAGGAAGCGCTCAATGAAGTTGCCCACCGTTCGCTTGGACACGCCCAGGAGCTCTGCCGCTTCTTCGTGGCTCATGCCATCCAGATAGACATACACCGCGGCCCGCGCCTGCTGCTCATCGGCTTCGCTCAGCAGGCGACGCAGGTGCAGGAGATCGCTCTCATGCGCGCGACTTGGCGAGTCATCCGCCGCCATGTTCTCGGCGAAAAGCTGCTTGCGTCGCGAGTGATCGCGCAGGTGATTCAGGCAGTAGTTGGTCGTCACCTGATAGAGCCAGGTGGTCACGCTGCTGCGGCCCTCGAACTCGTGCATGCTGCGCATGACGCGGATGAAGACCTCCTGCGTCGCTTCTTCAGCGTCTTCGCGGCGACCGAGCAGCCGCAGAGCCCGCCGATAGACCATCGGGCCGTGCTGTCGGAACAGGGCCCCGACATCGGGGCCGCCTGATGAAGGCGCCATCCGGGTATCGTCCCACGTCACAAACAGCAGGGTCAAGGGTGGGAATTTGCTACGGAAGTCGCCGTTTGGAGCCGGCTTGTCCGTCGGTTTTCCCGTCGAAGAAACGGAGTAGTGAGAGGGAAAAGGGAGGTAGAAACGGCGGGGCGGCCGGCGCGGGCTTACTTTTTGCCGTAGAACACGCTGATGACGTCTTCGGCGACGTTGGCGACGGCGATATCGAGCAGACCATCGCCGTTGAGATCACCTATGGCCAGCCCCTCTGGCTGCTGCCGCGTCGCCAGATCCCCAATTGGCGTCAGCTTGCCGTCGCCGGCCCCCCGCAGAATCGTGAGGGTGTTGCTAACCCGGTTTGTAACCACGACATCGGCATGCCCGTCTCCATCGAGGTCGGCGATGGCGATGCCGGTGGGTTTGTCGCCCACTGGATAGCTCTGGGCGCTGCCAAAGCCGGCGGCGCTGCCGAGGAGCACGCTCACCGTCTGGTCGCCCGCGTTGGCGACGACTAGATCGGGCAGGGCATCGGCGTTGAGCTGGCCAGCGACGACGTTGATCGGCGTCTTGCCGACGATCAGGTCGGTGGCCCGCGTCGTGTCGAACGCCCCGCCGGGTCCCCCCGGCCACAGCCGGACCTTGTCGCTGCCCGGCAGGCTGACCGCGATGTCCAAGCTGCCCGCGCCACTGCCATCAAAGTCGCCGATGACAAAGCCGGCCGGCGCCGTATCAAAGCGATACTTCACCGCCGGTGCAAAGGTGCGCGCGCCCTGATAGGCAAAGACATTCAGCGTCAGGCCAACCTGGGTCGTGGTGATAAGCTCGCGCCCCGGCTTGCCATCTAGATCGAGCGCGGCCAGGGCATAAGGGTGCGAGCCCTCGCTGGGGATGGCTAGGCGATCTTGCTCGTCGGGGCCCCACAGCACGGCGAGCTCCCCCCCGAGATAGCACGGGGCAGCCGCGTCGGTCTTGCCATCGCCATCGATATCGGCCAGCACCAAGTCAAACGGCGTGTCGCCGAAGCGGTTGTTGATCTCAGCTCGGGAGTAGGTGCTGTTGCCACGCGCAAGGAGCATGCTCAGTGAGCCGCTACCCGTCGCCCGCGCCACCACCATATCGACGCGCCCGTCGGCGTCGAGGTCGTTCATGACCACGGCCTTGGGCGTCGCCCCGATCGTTAGATCGACGCGCGCGGCAAATAGGTCGGCCGCCATCCGCACCGGCCCCATGCCGCTATCGCTGCCGCAGCCCCCAAGCCCGACCGCGAGTCCAGCCACCAGGACGGCCGTCTTCATCCGGGAAACTCCCAGCGGCCGAACGCCCGGCGACCGAAGACCACTCCCTGCTCGCCACCCTATCGCTAAGCCATGTGCTCTCTGCATAAGAACCTCCGGCTCAGCATATCAAGCCCGCAGGGACCTCGTCCCCTCAAGAACGACCGTGATATCCTGGAGCGGCCGCCGCATGAGATCGCGTCTCGTCACTGCGCCTTGGGGGCTGCGTGCAGTCTGCTTCTGGCTGGCCCTGGGTCTGTGGATCGGCGCTCTGCCGGGGCGGGTGCCCGCCTGGCTCTCGCCCGGGCCCGGGCTGAGCCTCGGGAACGCAGAGGCTCGCAGCCACCGATCGTCGAGCTCCGACAAGGGCCGCGATGGCGAGGTTCGCAAGCTCGACCCCGCCTTCCTTGATCGGGTAAATGCCGCCGTCGCTTCGCGCGACTTTGCCGGCGCGACTCGCCAGCTCGGCGACGCTTATCGCAAAAATCCCGATCCCGAGCTGCTCTATCACCTCGGCCGGGTGGCGGCGGCCGACAGCAAGCTGGTCGAAGCGCACGATCTGCTGCGGCGCTACCTCGCGGATGCCGGGCGCGGCCAAGAGAACACCGCCAACGCTGAGGATGCCCAGGGCCTGTTGCGCCGGCCCCGTCCTGCGGCTGGCGAGGTCGCCTTGCTCGCCGATCCCGGGGCGCTGGTCGTGCTGGATGAGCGGCCGGTGGGTGTCCTACCGCTGCCCCAGCCCCTGCTCCTTACGGCCGGCCTGCACAACCTCAGCCTCGAATACAAGTCGCGCAAGCTGGCCAGCCCAGTGCAAGCGGTGGCCGGTCGCCTGCTCGAGATGCGCTTCAACACCGCCTCGGCGGCCGTCGTCTTTACCCTCCGGCCGGCCCTCTTGGTCGTCCCGCTCGGAGCAGCGACGACACTGGCCGAGACCCTGCAGCGAGCCTTCGCCGAACAGTTCGAGTCCGCGGCCGGCAGCGAGCGTCTTGCCGTCATGCCCATCGACGTCGCACTCGCCGCCTCGCCGAAGCTGAAAGACTGCCTGACGCAGAGCGACTGTCAGCGTCAGCTTGCCCGCGAAAACAAAGCCGAATACGTCCTGCAATACGAGCTCAAGAGTCGCGACGCCGCGGCTCAGAACAGCTGGCAGATTGAGCTCTCGCTCTATCACGCGACGATTGCCGCGCCGGCCAGCACCGCCAGCAAGTCCTGTGCTCCCTGCACGCTGGAGCAGGCTGCATCGTCGCTGCGCGAGAGCATCGTGCAGCTCCTGGCGGAAGGAACCCACCGCGGACGCGGCAGCATCGAGCTTCTCAGCGAGCCGAGCGCCGCCGAGGTCCGCGACAACCGAGGCCTGGTGCTGGGCAAGACGCCGCTTACCCTCGCGGTGTGGCAGGGCAGCCACGAGTTCTCGCTGGCGCTGCCCGGCTTCCAGCCCGAGCGACGTCGTGTCGAAGTCAGCGAGCCTCGCCGCGTCCCGGTCAGTGTCTCGCTGCAGAGCGATGCGCCCGAGCCCGCCCCCGCCGCGCTGACGCCCCCGCCCGTCGTGGCAGCCCCGCCCCCGGCCCCGCCAGCACCCACCGGACGTGAGCCGCGCCCCACTTGGCGCATCGTCACCGGCAGCGTTGCGATGGCGCTCGGCGTCGGTCTGATCGGCTTTGGCTTGTCCGGTGTGCTTCTGGAAGACCAGTGCGTGCGCCCGTCAGCCACGCTCGGTGGCGCCTGTCGGCAGGTCTATAACTCCGCCCCGACGGGCGGCCCGATCATGCTGGGCGGTATCGGTCTTACCATCGCTGGGGTGGTGCTGGTCGCCATCCCCGGCCCGCGTCGCAAATAGCCGGATCCGGCCACCGGCTGTCTCGCCTTCCTTACCCTTGGGCGGCCCCATGGTCGGAGGCAGCCGCTGAAACGGTGATCGACGATGCAGGCATCTTCCGCTCAATGGCTCGGACGGCGACAGCGGCTCTTCGCGCTGACCCTCATGCTGCTCCTGGTACCGCTTATGAGCTGCGAGGCCATCTGGGGCGGCCTCAGTCGCGGCAACCGCGATAACTGCGTTGTCTTCCCCGGAAGCTGCAACCCGCAGAGCTACTGCAGCCCCGAGCTAGAGCGCTGCGTGCCGCTCGGCCCCCCTTGCACCCCCAGCCAGTCGGCCAGCATCTGCGCCATCACCGGCCCCGATCGCATCTGCGTTGCCACGCTTGGGCGCTGTGCCACCAACGTCATCCTCGATGGAGTGACCCCATCAAACGGTCCCCCGACGGGCGGCGTACCGATCACCCTCTTAGGCCAGTACTTCCGCGCCGGGATGCACGTCACCTTCGACGGCACGACGGCCGACATCGTCGAGGTGGTCTCGGCGAATAAGATGGTCGTCACCCTACCCCCGTCCTTGCTGGGACCGGGACCATCCAGCATCCGGGTCGAGCAGGCCGACGGCGGCTTCGACGAGCGCTCAGACCTGTTCAGCTATGCATCGTCGCAGCTCAACTTCAGCCCGCAGTCGATCACCATCGCCTACTACGGTGACGAGGTCGCGGTTACTGACCTGAACCGCGACTTCGATCCCGATCTCGTCGTGCAGCAGGACGCCAGCCTGTACACCGCGACGGGCGATGGCGGCGGCCAGTTCATGAGCATGCTCGCGGGCCCGGCCGCCTACAGCCCCGCCACCACCGAGCTAGAGTCCGCCGATCTCGACAACGACGGATATCCCGAGATCGTCTATGGTGCCAAGGACCCTATGAACGGCAGTAAAGATCGGAAGAGCACACGTCTGAACTCCA
>CALFYE010000122.1 GCA_937952145.1 uncultured Myxococcales bacterium | reverse complement strand
GGGGGGGGGGGGGGGGGGGGGGGGGGGGGGGGATCGGCGGTTGTGGGGTGTGCGAACGGCCTTGCGGGCGTCGCCCGCTCGTCCGCACTTCGCTGGGTGAGGGGGGCCGGCCGGCTTGGGCCGGCGGCGGGGATGAGGGCAAGGGTGGTTGGCGTGGGGGGCGGAATGCGATCCGTTGCAAGACGCCGTTGTTTGCCGGGCGCGCGGTGCGGAGCTGCGGCAAGGGGGCGTTGTGTGGGGGTTGCAAACGTGATCAGGGGCGGATGCAACGGTTGCGCCCCGATTTCAGGTGGGCTCCCAGAGCGCTGCGGCGGTTGCCCCCCATTCTGCAACCGGACACCTATCCGGGTCCTGCGGTGGGCCCTGGTTCCTCAGTCCTGATCAATCGCGGAAACAACGCTCTCCCCCTCCTCAACAACTCTGGAACCTGGGTTAGCGGGCGTTGCTTCCGAGTTCACCTTCTAGTAACTGAGGCCATTGGCCCGCGGTACGCCAGGTAGGTCGCAAGGGGGGCTTGCGAGGCGAGCCTGGGGCCGGCGTAGCGACGCTGCGCGGGTAGGCGTGCCCAGATTGCGCGGTCGCGGGTCGAACAGACTGCGCGACCTTGTAAGCGAGCCGCTTGGGGACAGCGGGCTTTGCCGATCTGGCGGAGCCGTGCCCTAGGCCGGCGCGTCGTGGGGCGCGGCGTCGCTTGATTTGGGGGAGGTACATGGAACGGGAACGCAGACTACGGCTGCTTTTGCATGGCGATCGCTGCCAGGGACACAACCGCTGCCAGGTGCTGTTGCCCGAGCTGATCGCGCTCGATGAGATCGGCAATGCGCAGCTGATTGGCGACGGAAGCGTGCCTTCGCACTTGCAGGCGGCGGCTCGGTTGGCCGAGGCCAACTGTCCGGAGTACGCGCTGCAGATCCTCGAAGAGCAGGGCGATTGAGGTCACACCATGCGCGAGCGTCCACCTGTCAGCGATTGGGCCAGCGACTTTGATCCGCTGGACCCGGCTTGGATCAACGATCCGTTTCCAATCTGGGCGGCACTGCGAAAGGGCTGCCCGGTCGCGCACACCGATCGCTTCATGGGCGTGTACTTCCCCAGCCGCTACGCCGATGTGCGCGCCATCGCCTACGACACCGAGCATTTTTCGTCGCGTCGCGTCATCGTGCGCGAGACCTTGCCGCCGCGCTTTCCAACGGAGCCGATCACGTCAGACCCGCCGGTGCATCGCGCCGAGCGCCGGGTGCTCTTGCCGGCCTTCACGCCCGAGCGCGTCAGTCGTCTGGAGCCGCGAGCCCGCGCACTGTGCAACGAGCTGATCGATCGCTTTATCAATCAGCCGGAGGTCGACGCGGCCATCGCCTACGCACAAGAGATCCCGGCGCGACTGACCGCGCACCTTCTGGGACTGCCCGAGCAGGATGGCGAGCTGTATCGCCGCTTCATCGCGGCGCTGCTCGAAGACGGCATCACCGACCGCGCGCTGTTGACGGCGGCTGTCGAGGAATCGGACCGGTACTTTCGCCAGCATGTGCGGGCCCGCAAGGCTGCCCCGGGCGATGATCTCATCAGCTATCTCAATTCCGCAGAGCTCGACGGGCAGCCGCTGTCGGAAGACAAGGTGGTGGGCTTTCTACGCGTGCTTCTGGTCGCGGGCATCGACACGACGTGGAGCGCCATCGGGGTCTGCCTGTGGCACCTGGCGCAGACGCCGGCCGATCGCGAGCGCCTGGTCCGCGAGCCGCAGCTTTTGCCGCAGGCCATCGAGGAATTCCTGCGCGCCTACGCGCCGGTGACGATGGCGCGGGTGGTGGCGAAGGAGACGCAGCTTGGCGGCTGCACGCTGTCGCCGGGGCAGATGGTGCTGCTGTCGTTTCCGGCGGCGAACCGCGACCCGGAGGTCTTTCCCGAGCCAGATCAGGTGCGCATCGACCGGACCGAGAACCGCCACGCGACCTTTGGCCTGGGCATCCATCGCTGCCTCGGCTCGAACCTGGCGCGGCTGGAGCTGAAGGTGGCCCTGGGTGAGTTTCTGCGCCGAATCCCTAGGTTCCACCTGGCGGGCGAGGTGAGCTGGTCGGGGGGGAGCATTCGCGGTCCGCGGCGCCTGCCGCTGCGCCTCGCCTAGCCGCTGCGCCTCGCCTGCCGCTGCGCCTCGCCTGCCGCTGCGCCTCGCCTGCCGCTGCGCCTCGCCTGAGAGATCGCCCGAGGCGTCGCCGAGCCATCGCCGACCCATCGCCCCAGCCATCGCCGGGACTGGGCTCGCGGATTTGGCGCAAGGCACGGAGAGTGCCGAGGTGCTTGCCTTGACGTCGAAGATGCGAGAACCTCAAACATGATGCACCCTTCTACGCCGTCGTCACCGCCCTCCGGGGCAGACCTGCGTGCTCTGCGTGCCCGCCTTCTGGAAAAGCTGAGCGCGGTGAAAGCCTACTTCGAGGCGACCAGCATCAACCTCAACCTGCGCTCGCCGTACTGGGGCGCGTTTGATGCGCTGCGTCGCAATCAGCCGCTCGCCGAGTCGTTCGTCAACGATCTGCAGGGGCTGTTGCAGTTCCTCGACAACGACCTGGCGCCGATCTTGACCGCGCTGCAGAGCGGGGCGGCACCCTCGACGGCGGCGGCGCCGCCACCGGCCACCTCGGGTTGGCGCTCGGCCGAGCCTCCGAGTAGCTCGATCAACGACGACCAGACTCGACTTCTGCCCGATCGCGCGATTGAGCCGCGACGCGAGCTGCCCGGAGCCCGCTCGTCGGGGCGAGGTCTTGCAGCACCGATTATCGACATGGACGCCCGTCCCGCGCCCGAGCCGCAGCCGTCGCCCCGCCAGCGGGGAGCCGAGATGCGAGCGGCGCTCCTGCCCGAGTTTGACGTCGAGACCTCGCCGATCGAGCTCCTGCCTGAGCCGGTCACCTCGCGGGCCGCACCCGCGGTCCGCGGCGGAGGTAGAGGGGGAAGCCCGGCTGCCCCGAGCAACGCGCCCAGCCCCAGTCCGCCCAGCGAGCGTGGGCGCAAGACCGCAGCAACTGCGCCGGTGCCGCCTGCACCGGAGCCGGCTCACGAGCCGGTGCTCTCGCCGCGCGCGGCTGCTCTGGCCGCCGTGGTCACGCCCGAGACGCCCGCCCGGCCTGAGAGCCCAGTGGCTTCACCGCTGAGTCGGCCGTCGCAGCTCAATAAGATCATCTCGCTGCCGGCGGTCCCCCAGACCTCGTCGATTGTGACCTCAGTCTCGACGGGGGGCGCGCTGTCGCGACCCTCGACGCAGCACAAGATCATTTCTGCTGAGCCAGCGGCTCCAGCCCCGGCCCCGGTCGCGGGCAAGCCGGCTCCGGCTTCCGCTAGCCCACTTAGTGGAGCGGGTGAGCCACGGGCCAGCAGCAAGGCAGCCCCCGTCGAGCCCGCCGGCAAGGCTAGCGTGGCCAAGCCCAGCGTCGACACCAAGCCTGCCGCCAGCCCGGCCCCAGCCGTGAGCAAGCCGACCGGCGCGACCCCGGTGGTCAGCAAGCCAACCGGCGCGACGCCAGTGGTGACGACGGCCGCCGCCCCGGCGAGCCCTGCCAAGGCTCCGAGCGCGGCTGTGGCCCCGACTGCGGCTCCGACTGCGCCTGCGAGCGCTGCGGTGTCGAAGGCCGCCGCTGCCGCGAGTCCGGCCGCCCCGGCTGCGACCTCAGCCGCCAAGCCCGTCGGGGCTGCGACCGCCAGCAAGCCCAGCGCCGCGGCGATCAGCAAGCCCGAACCCAGCCCGTCGGTGGTGACGGCAAGCAAGACCGCAGCGAGTAAGGCCGCTGAGCCAGCCGCCGTCAGCAAGCCTGCCGAAAGCAAGAGCGCGAGCAAGGCGGCGGCAGCCCCGAGTGTTGCGGCCAGCAGTGCGGCACCTTCCGCCAAGGCGGCAGTCGCTGCCAAGCCGGTTGCCGAAAAGGCCTCGGCCAAAGCCGGCGCGGTGGCAGCCGCCAAGCCAGCCAGCAGCCCGGCGGGCATGAAGCCGGCGAAGAAGAAGCAGGCGGTCTTGTTTGACGAGTCGGATGTCTCGCAGCCCGGGACGCAAGAGAGCCCGTCGCAGTTTTTCCGCCTATTTGACGCCAAGCTCAACGAGGACGAGTAACCCGGAGCGCGCCGTCGCAGTCCTTCCCCGCCGGGCTTGCCCTGTGGCACAGTGCCGGCCATGCCACGCAAACGTCATGTCGAGCCGGTGCGCGATGCGGGCTCTGCCCCGGTGGCGGTACATGCCGCAGGGAGCGTGCCGAGTCGCTTGCCCGAGCTCGATCCCTCGACGGCGCACAGCGAGGAGCAGTTCGACGCTGCGCTCCGCCCGCGCCACTTCGACGAGTACATCGGTCAGTTAAAAGTCGTCGACAACCTGAAGGTATTTGTCGAGGCGGCGCGGCGACGCGGTGAGGCCCTAGATCATGTGCTCTTCTGCGGCCCCCCGGGACTGGGCAAGACGACGCTGGCGCACCTGATCGCGACGGCGCTGGGCGCGACGATTCGGCCGGTCGGCGCACCGGCCATCGAGCACAAGGGCACGCTGGCCAGCTACCTGACCAGCCTGGGCGAGCGCGATGTCCTGTTCATCGACGAGATCCATCGCCTGCAGCCGGTGGTCGAAGAGTATCTGTACCCGGCGATGGAGGACTATCGCATCGAGATCCCGGTCGGCGAGGGGCCGGCGGCACAGCTGATCCAGATGAAGCTGCCGCGCTTTACGCTGGTCGGTGCGACGACGCGGACGGGGCTTCTGACCTCGCCGCTGCGCGATCGCTTTGGCATCGTGCTGCGCCTCGACTACTACGCCCCGCGTGAGCTGGCCGAGATCGTCGAGCGCTCGGCCGATCGCATGCGCGTGCGCATCCATCGCGATTCCTGCTTGGTGATCGGGCAGCGGGCCCGCGGAACGCCGCGCATCGCCAATCGCCTGCTGCGCCGAGTGCGCGACTTTGCCGAGGTAGCTGGCGCGCGCGACATCCTGCCTGGGCCAACCGGCGAGTGGCTGTCGCGGCTGGGGGTCGATGCGCTGGGGCTCGACGACATGGATCGCTCGCTCCTGCGCTGCCTGATCGAGCGCTTCGACGGCGGGCCGGTCGGCATCGAGTCGCTGGCGGCCGCGGTCTCGGAGGAATCGGACACGCTGGAAGACGTCTACGAGCCCTACTTGATCCAAGAGGGCTTCCTGATGCGCACCCCCCGCGGGCGCATGGCCACCCGTCGCGCCTACGAGCACCTGGGCCTGCGTCCGCGCGAGCCGCTGGCGCGTACGGCCTCGCTGTTTCCCGACCTGGAAGGCAACGACTAGCGAGCCGTCGGCTTAGCCAGCCGTCAGCTTGCGGCGCACCGAGATCAGGCGGATGCGGGTCTTGAGGCGCTTGGTGCCGGGGATGCGCACGTCGGCCTTGCCGGTCACTTCGTCGAAGGTGCCGCCCAGGCTAAGCAGCTGGGAGTGCACCTGGCCGCCGTTTGGTTCGACGGCAGAGCCGATGCGGGGCAGGTTGATGGCGACCTCGCCGCGCAGCCCGTAGCGGGCGATGACCGGGCCCTGCGGATCATGAAGGGGGCGTAGGCGCACCGCCTGCTGCACGGCGCGCAGCGCTTCGCGATCAAACTCGCGCGACCCCGAGGGCAGGATCAGCCGTACGGCGACGACCGCACCTACGCGATCTAATTCGACCTCGACCTCGGCCTCGCGCCCGACGGCGGCTTCGTCGTAGGCATCTTGGGCGGCGCGAATCTCGGCCTGCAGGCGGTTCATGTCGTCGCGGCGCACCAGCCAGCCGGTCTGGCTCTGCTCGGGGGCAGGCTGCACCGGACGCACAAGCTGACGCAGCGCAAGCTCACCGCGCGAGGCGCGGCTGACGGAGTCGAGCTTGGGCGTGAATAGCTTCTCTAGGTCGTGCTCGACTTCGCGCCAGCCGGGGGCGACGCGACCCTCGCGCACCGCAGCGAACCCCTCGCGCTGGGCCTGCTCTTCCGCGAGATGCGAGGCCAGGCCTTGGCCGGCGGCGGGCGGCAGACCCTGACTGCAGCCGATGGTCTTGCAAAGCACAGCTTGCGGAAACAGATCGATGTGACCTGTCGGTTTTTCCAATACGAGCGGTGGCGTGGCCGGCGGTGCCGGCGTGCGGCGGGGGAGCAGAGCTTCAGTCGCTGGGGCCTGCGGGCTGGGCTGGCTCGGCGGACCGGTCACTCGGGACGGGGCGGGAGACAGTGTCCGGGGCGGCGTCGGGCGTTCTTCGGGCAGCGGTGGCGGCGGGCTGGGCTCGACGGCAAGTGTTGGCTTTGTCGGGCGCGGCAGGATCTCGATGAGGGTGCCGGCACGCATCGGGCGAGACAGGCCGGGTGGGGTAGGGGGGGCAAGCTGCCACAACAAAAGGGCCAACCCGGTGTGTAGGCCCAAGCTGAGCACGAACGCGGGTCCGGATTTGCGGGAGCCAAGCACCATGTAGACAACAACCATAGACGGCATCCGCTTCCACGCCAGTCCGCGGCGTTTCGTCGGGCCAAGTCGGGCGGGGGACGGTCGCAGCCGGCGCGGCACCTCGGCGTTCTCCTCAGTCCTTCGACAGTCCTTCGACGGCCCCCCATCGTCGAGCCGACCTCAGATATAGTGGGTAAGGTCCAGGAGTAGATGAGCGACTCTCCCCTCGGTCCCGGTGTCCCGGATGGCATGGTGCGCTGCATACACTGTGGCACGGCGTACCAGACCTCGGCGCAGCACGTGTGTGCTGGGGAGCCGACCTCGGCGCTCGCTGCCGGCCCGCCCGCCACCGCCCGCGACTCGTACGTGGGCGGCGACGACGAGCCCGATGCCCTGATCGGCACGACGCTGTCTGAGCGCTACGAGATCCAAGCGCGCATCGGTCATGGCGGCATGGGCGTGGTGTATCGCGCTCGGCACACGCTGCTCGGGCGGACCGTCGCGGTCAAGGTCTTGGCCAAGCACCGCAGCGAGACTGACCAGCGCCGCTTCTTGCAGGAAGCGCGCCTCGCGTCGCAGATCGTGCACCCCAACATCGTGTACATCTCGGACTTTGGGGTGCTGTCCGATAGTCGTCCCTATCTGGTCATGGAGTTCATCGAGGGCCCAACGCTGGGTCGCATCCTGCGCAAGGCCAGCGGACATCGGCTAGACATCCTGCGAGCCTTGCGGATCGCGCAGCAGATCGCGCTTGGCATGCAAGCGGTCCACGATCGCGGGATCGTTCACCGAGACCTTAAGCCCGAGAACATCTTCGTGCTGGCGTCCGGCCAGGCGTCGGCCTCGGCGCCTGGGGCGGCTGCGGAAGCGCCGACGAGTGGGGGCGATGACTTCATCAAGATCGTCGACTTCGGCATCGCCAAGGACACGCGCGCGGTGGCGAGCAGCGAGCCCGATGCGGCGGTTCCAGCGCAGCGACCTTCGGCCCCCAACCTGCGTCCGCCGGCCGTGCTGGGTGGCGATGCGGTGACGCAGCAGCAGCCCCGCTCGCCGAGCGATAGTGAGGACAGCTCGGAGGGCTCGGGCGGCTCGGGCAATCAGGGCCTGACGCGGGTCGGAGCTTCGATCGGCACGCCTCGCTACATGGCGCCCGAACAGGTCGACGGGGCGGGCATTGATGCTCGCGCCGATCAGTACGCGCTGGGCTGCATCCTGTACCAGCTGATCTGTGGCCAGCTGCCGTTCACTGCCCCGTCGGCGATGGAGCTCTTGAGCCTGCAGAAGTTCGAGCAAGCGCAGAGCCTGCGCGAACGCTTTCCGCAGCTTGCGGTGCCGCCCGCCATCGATGCGCTGGTGCTGCGCATGCTGGCCAAGAGCAAGACCGAGCGCTTCGCTTCCATGCGCGAGCTGAGCGCGGCGCTGCTGCACGAGATCGAGATCTTGAGCGTGCAGCGCGGCGAGAAAGTCGCGATCTCGTCGGGGTTGGCGGCGCAGCTTGGCGGGGGCCGGGGCACGCATATCATCCTGCGGGGCCGCAAGGTGCCGCTTTGGGCGGTCGCGGCGGGTGGTCTGGGCCTGATTGGCCTGTTGTCGCTCGTCGGGATCCTGGGCTATCGCCGCTACACTCGCGAGCCAGCGGGGCTGCAGCCGGGTGAGCTGGCCACCATCGAGTCGGCTGCCCGCAAGGTCCTAGAGTCCGATCTGCGGGCGACGGATGCCGAGCTGAAGCTGGGCGCGCTCAAGGGGCTGTCGTTGACCCGCGACGCGGCCTATCGGGGCGCGCTGCAAGAGGCGCTCTCAGATGGCAGTCCAGCGATTCAGAGCCGGGCTGCCGAGGCGCTGGGTCAGCTTGGTGATCGTCAGGCGGTGCCGGCCTTGCAAGCGGTGCTGGGCAAGAAGCCGCCGGAAGCGGTGCAGGCGGCGGCGGCCGCGGCGCTTGTGCAGCTGGGCGACGGACTGGGACAGCGCACGCTGGAAGCCATGCTCACCGGTAGCGGCGAGGCTCGTCTCCGCGCCATCGCCATTCTCTGTCAGCGCGGGCACAGCCAAGCGCTGAGCATGGCCGAACAGATGCTGGCCGCGCCGAGCCTGCCGGAGCCCCTGCGGCTCTCGCTTTTGGGCTGCTTGACGCAGGCGGGGAACGAGAGCGCGCTGTCGGCACTGCGCGGCAAGATGCGCAGCGCATCGGGCGAAGAGGCGCTGTTGGCCGCGGCCCGCTTGGCGCAGCAAGGTCACGAGGAAGGCCGAGCGTTTCTGCGCGCGCAGGTGCAAGCGGCAGGGCGCGAGAAGCTGCTGGCGGCTCGCTTTCTGGCGGCCCCCGATGAGCCGCAGGTCGGCGAGCTTTTTCGTCAGGTGCTGCGCGATCGTCAGGCCACACCGCCGTCGCGGCTGCTGGCCAGTGAGGGTCTGGGGCTGTGTGGTCAGCTGCTTGATGTTCGGCTGCTCTTCCGTCAGCTTGGGACCGAGGCGGGAGCCGCGCTGCAGCTTGGCTCGGCAACCGCGATCGTCACGCTGGCGGCGAGCGATCCCGGGGCGCTCAGCGAGCAGAGTCTGAAGTGGGCGCGGGCAGCGCTTGCCGATGGCGAGTGGACGGTGCGCGAGGCGGCGGTGGCGGTGCTGGCGGACTCCACGGCGCACGACGCGGGGCCCATGCTGTCGAAGCTGCTCTCGGACGCGCATCCCGCGGTGCGGGCGAGCACGGCGCGGGCGCTGGGGCGACGGCGCGATGAAGGCGCGGTGCTGGCGCTGCGCACCGGTCTGGAGGATCGCGAGGGGGCGGTGCGCGAGGCCTCGCTGCGATCGCTGCTGCAGATCGAAGCGGCGATCCCGGCCGGGGCGGCGGTGCGCAAGACCTTGCAGCAGGGCGTCGGCGGCTGGGTCAAAGAGCTGGTCAGTGCCGGCGGCGAGGTCGAGCGCTCGCTGGCCCGTTCGCTGCTGCTGCGGCTGGGCGATCGCGGACAGCTGCCGTCCTTGCGTGAGCTTTCGCAGTCGGGCAATGCCGAGGTCCGTCGCCTGCTGGTCGAGCAGCTGGGGAGCGAGATCGAATTCGTCGCCGGTCTGCTGCGCGATGCCGTCTTTGCGGTGCGCTTCGCCGCCGCGCAGAAGCTGGCGGCAGCCGGCGATCGGCGAGCAATTCCGGTGCTGCGTGAGGCGCTCGCGCAGGCTACGCCCGAAGCCCTGCCGGCCTTAAGTGGGCTGCGTCGTCTGGGCGAAACCGCCACCCTGCCGGAGGGGCTGCTGAGCAAGCTGGCCGTGGGGTCGGTGGCTGTGCGTCTGAGTCTTCTTGATGCCCTGCCAGCCTTATTTCAGGAAGAAAACGGGCAGGTCATGGCGCTCTTGCGACGCCTGGCGCGCGACGTCGATGCCGAGGTGCGTAGACGGACCGCCGAGGTTGCCGCGGCCTTGCCACCGGGGCCGGCTGGCCACCCCGGTCTGCCGATCCTGCGACTGCTGAGCAGCGACGCGGATGCCAGCGTGCGAGCCCGCGCAGCGACTCTGCAGGCCGGCGTGCTGCGGACGGTGTCTGAGAGCCCACCTGAGCGAGCCGAAGCGCCGCGCCCCACCCCGCCGGCCAAGCCAGGCAGGGCTGGCGCTCCCGTCGATGGCGGCAGCCCATCGAGCCCGTCGAGCCCGTCGGACCCCGTCGCTCCGTCGAGCCCCACTCCCGAGCCGGCAGCCAACCCCGAAAAGCTGGGCGTGGCGCAGGGCAGCGGCTTTGTGCTTGTCGAGGCCGGAGCGGGGGTGCAGTTCCAGATCGATAAAGGCCGCTGGCAGAGCGCAGCGAAAAAGCCGATTGCTCTGTCGGCCGGAGAGCACGAGCTGACAGCCCTTTCAGGGACGCAGACGCTGCAGATCAAGGACGGAGCCACACTGACGGTGACCGTGGCCGAATCGACGATCGAAAAGCTGGTCAGCGCCGGGCTTGAGGCCCACGAAAAGAAAGACCTGCGCAAGGCGCAGAAGCTGTTCGAAAAAGCGAGCTCGCTGTGCAATCGCGAGCGCAAGCATCCCCAGCCCTGCGCCGAGCTGAGTCTGGAGAGCCAGTTCCACCTCGGCCAGATCCACGAGGCGGCCGATCGCCCGGCAGAGGCGGTGAGCGCGTTCCAGAAGGTTGTGCAGACGGGGGCAGCGGGCAAGTCGGGGGCTTTACGACGTAGCGAGGCACAGGCCGCCGTCGCGCGACTTTTGCCAAGCTTGGGGCAGGTGGTGATTCCCAAGCGCGAAGGCAGCCGCTGTCAGGAGGTCACGCTGTACATGCTGCCTGGCAATCACCTGATCGAAGTCGAAGGGGCTCGCCAGACGGTCAAGGTGCGCGCGGGGGAGACGGCGCGCTTGGGGAGCTGTGAGTAGGCTCGACGCGCAGGCGGCGGTCCGAAGGATGCGGCTCGGATGGGCTGCAACCGGGCGTCGGCGATGGCGTAGCTGTGGCGGTTTTCCGCTGCGGCTTTGGCTGGTGCTGTGCTGCCTGGGCTGGTTCTTGCCTTGTGCCTCGGGCAAGGAGAAGGCGAGCCGGCCACGCAAGGTCGCAGCCCCGACGCTCGTCGAGCGTCCGTCAGACTATGAGCCGCCCCCGGCGGGCGAGTCGGGCGGGCCGGACTATGCGGCGCTGAGTCGTCAGGTGGAGGGGGCGTATCGCGCGACGCCGGCTCCCGAGCTCTTGTACGAGCTGGGCGTGCTGGCCAACCTCGGTGGTCAGCGCGTCGAGATGCACGATCTGATGCGCCGCTTTCTGGCCGATCCGCTGATTGCGTCGGGGGTGCGCGGCTTTGGCGAGGCCGAGCTGCTTTTGAGCTTGCCCCGGCCCCCGGCCGGCGAGGTGCAGGTGCTCGCGGACGACGAGGGGTTGCTCGTGGTAGATGGGCGCCTCGTGGGAGCGCTGCCGCTTTCGCTGCCGCTCTTGCTGCCGGTTGGGCGACACCAGATCCGCCTGGAGATGCAGGACAAGACGATGAAGGCCGACATCGATGTCCTCGACGGTCGAGCGGCTGAGCTGCGCTTCAATCGCGCATCGGGGGCGGTGGTGGTGACGCTGCCCCCGGCCGCAGTCTTGCTTTTGACCGGCAGCGGCAGTGCGCTGGGGAACGATCTGCGCCGTCGCTTGCAAGAGACGACGACCAAGGCGCTGCAGCGCGCCCGCCTGGCGCTTTACGACAAAGACGCGGCGCTGCGTCGCAGTCCCGCACTTGCCGACTGCCTGTCGAGCCTGCGCTGTCAGGCGCAGCTAGCGGTGGGCAGCGATGTCGAATATCTGCTGACGTTGTCGTTTTTGGCCGCGACCCCCGACGAGCTGAGCCTGCGCCTGGGCCTCGTCGATGCCGAGGTAGCGGCGGAGGCGGCGACGGCGGAGCTGCGCTGTCCACGCTGCACCACCGAGGCGCTCTTGGGCCGCTTGAACGAGGCCCTGCTTCGTCTGGTGAAAGATGGGGCGGGGCGGCCCCGCGGCACGCTCATCGTGCGCAGCAATCCGTCGGCAGCGGAGCTGTATCTGGGCGAGCAGCGCATCGGCCAGACGCCCTATGAGCACGCGGCGCTGGCCGGCCCACTGACCCTGCGGCTGCAGAAGCCAGGCTTTGGCACGGTCCAAAAGACCGTGGTGATCAGCGACGGAAAACCCACCACGGTTGAGCTGGATCTGCAGCCGAACGCACCGCAGGTGACACCGCCGCCGCCACCTATCGTGGCTGGCGCTCCGCTTGCCGAGCCTGCCCCGGCCCGTCCACGCTGGCGCCTTATCAGCGGCGGAGTCGTGCTGGGGGTGGGTCTGGTGCTCGTCGGGCTGGGTGCGTCGGGCGTGGCGGTCGATGGTCAGTGCGTGGTGCCACCGCAACCACCGATGATCAACTGCCGCGATCGCTTTGACACCCTGGGCAAAGGGGCCGCGCTGATCGGCGTCGGCGCCGGACTGAGCCTGGCGGGCATCGGCCTTATGGTCTGGCCGGCCAAAAAAACCGGGGCTGCCAGCGGAAAACGCATCGAAAAAGGGGGTACCCCATGAAAACGCAGAGCCAAGTTTTGCCCTGTCTGCTCTCGGCGCTTTGCTTGGTCGGCTGCTCTGAGCTGTGGGGGAGCAGCACGCGGCCCGACTCGCAGAACTGTGTGCGCAATCCCGGAGTCTGCTCGGCCGATGAGGTCTGCAATGCCGACACCGAGGCCTGCGAGGAGAAGGTGCCGGTGGACCCCGTCGATCCGCGCAGCCTCCTGCCGGCACCGCCGCCGAGCTTCATCCTGCCCGGAGGGATCGCAGCGCCGATGCTCGACTTCCCGCGCGATGCCAACTACGTCATCGCGACCTCGGCGGGCGCGACGATCTTCTACACCCTCGACGGCACCGCGCCACAGCCGGGCATGGGGACGACGCTCTCAGGCCAGAGTCCGCTTTCGCTCAAGCCGCTTCTGGCCGGCACCACCGTGCGCTGGCTGGCCGACTACGGCCCCAGCTATTCCCTCGGCAGCGAGCGTAGCTTCAGCGCCCAAAAGACCAACGCCTCACCGCCCGACATGGGCTACATCCCAGAGCCAGCCTACTTCGACCTGAGCGCTGGCGCTGTCGTCACGGTGTCGCCAGGTCAGCACGTCACAGGCAGCGTGCGCTTCCAAGCTTGGCAGAGCACACCGACGGGATTCTGTCCCGGCTGCATCATCCAGTACGTCATCTCCGTCGAGGGCCTGGGGCCGGTCGGCTGCATGGACACCGTCAGCTTCTACGGTCCCTTCCCTGGTCAGAGCGACATGGCGACCTTTGCCTTCGACGCGCCGCTTTCCCCCGGGCGCTATCGTATGTACTCCGGGCTGACCCTGCAGTTTGGCTGCGATGGCACCATGGCCGGCGGTCCCGACATCGGCGAGATTTTCGTGCAATAGCCAAGGCCTAGCCGCCGATAAGCCCAGCAATTTCCGACGCCAAGCCGCGACATTCGCCCGCTTCTTCAAGTAAAGTAAAAGAGGCCCTCTGTCGCTGTCGTCCAGCCCCTGACTGCTGGAGGCGCGCGTCGGTTCCGGTATCGGGACGCCCGTCGGGCCAGGTCATCGACCAGCACCCATGGACGTTGGTAGCTACCACATCGAGAGCCCGATCTCTGAGACGCCGCTTGGCGCCCTGTATGCCGGCGTAGCGCATAGCGGCGGGCAGCCCGTGCTGGTCTATCGGCTCCGTCGTGGCCTCGACGGGGCAAGCGCCGCTCGGCTGCCCGCCAAGCTGCAAGCGCAGCTCCGCCTGCTGCGCGAGGCGCGGGTGCCCGGCTTGCCAAAGCTGCTCGATGTCGGGCGGCTGCCAGATGAAACCCTGTATCTGGTGTGCTCGGCGATCTCTGTCGCGCCGCTGGTCAGCGTCGTCGCCCGGCATCGTCAGACCGGCACCTCGCCCGATGCCCTGGCCATCGAGATCGGCCAGCGCGTCTCCCGCACCCTGGCGCGGGCGCAGGCCGAGGGCGTGTTTCACCTCAGCCTGACTCCCGCCCAGCTTCTGATCGCTGAAGACGAGCACAGCGAGGAGCGCGTCTTTCTTTTGGGTCTGGGGCTTTCGACGCTGCTGCAGCGGACCCAGGCTGGCGACTGGCCCGAAGAGCACCGCCAGTACGCCGCCCCCGAGCAGCGTCAGCCCGGGGGCGCGCCGCCGGCCGGGGCGGCCGATGTGTATGCCTTGGGCGTGCTGCTGGCTCAGCTGCTCTCTGAGCGCAGCGATCTGCAGGTCCTGCTCTCGCAGATGCGGGCCACCGACCCCGCGGCCCGGCCGAGCATGGCCGAGGTCTCGGCTCAGCTGCAGGTGACCCAGCCCAGCCCGGCTGCGTCTTTGCCTGCCGCGGCTGAAAAACCGCTGCCGCGTAGCCCCAAGCGGGCCAGCCGGCCCAGCCGCGATGCGCTGACGCCCCCCGCGCTCGCCGTCGAGGACGGCGGGTTTACGCAGGCCGAGCCGCTGCTTTCCGTGCGTCCGTTGGCCGAAAATCCTTCGCGCCCGGTTGACGAGAACAGCCGCCCACCGGCTGCGGCCGGCGCCGCCACTCCCCCGCCTGAGGCCAGCTCTGCCCCCGGCGATCGCATCGGTGCCCTGTTCGGAAACTTCCGTGTCGTGCGCAAGCTGGGCGAAGGCGGCATGGGCGTGGTCTACGAGGCCGAGCACCGAAAGATTGGCCGTCGCGCCGCCGTCAAGCTCTTGCACGGTCGCTACGCCGAAAGCGACGCCTTTGCTCGCCGCTTCCTCAACGAAGCCCGCGCCGTGAACATCGTGCGCCACCCCGGGCTCGTCGAGATCTTCGAGTTCGGCAAGCTCCCCGACGGCACGCTGTTCTACATCATGGAGTATCTCGAAGGCGAGGCCCTGGACCGTCGCATCGAGAACCGCCAGGGCCCCTTCGCCGAAGAAGAAGCCATCCGCATCGCCGTCCAGATCGCGCGCGCCCTCGCCGCGGCGCACGAAAAAGGGATCGTCCACCGCGACCTCAAGCCGGGCAACGTCATGTTCGTGCCCGACCCGGTGAACCCGGGGCTGGACTGGGTGAAGATCCTCGACTTCGGCATTGCCAAGGTGCGTGCGCCGCAGACCGGGACGGTGACCGATCCCGAAAAGTCCGGCGAGGAAACCGGCCAAGGCATGCGGCTCGGGACGCCGCTTTACATGGCCCCGGAACAGCACGGCGGGGCCGAAGACGCTGATGGCCGGGCGGACGTGTTTTCTCTCGGCGTGATGCTCTATGAGCTGTTGGCGGGGAAGACGCCGTTTCGCAGCAACTCGCTGAGCTTGCTGGTCGCCAAACCGCCGCCGATTGAGAAGCTGAACCCGCGCGTGCGGCCGCAGCTTGCTGAGCTGGTGCGGCGCATGATGGCGATGGAGCCTGAAGGTCGTCCCAGCATGCGCGAGGTCGAGGCGCAGCTTGCCCAGCTACTCGCCCGACCGCGACGTTCACGGCGCCGCGGGCTGTTTCTGCTGGGGGCAGGGATTACCTGCCTGGCCCTGCTGCTGCTGGGCGTTTGGGCGTGGCAGCGCCGAGCGCCGACCCCGGCCGAGCTGCGGGCGCAGGCGCTGGCCACCTTGCAGGCCGCGCTTTCCGGCGCTGAACCCAGCTTGCAGGGGCTGGCCGCTTCTGCCATCGGTCAGAGTCGTGATCTCGACGCTGGCAGCCTGCTGCGCCCGCTCTTGAGCCAGCCGGGGCTCTCCGGCGCCGTGCGCGAAGCCGCCGTCCGTGCGCTGTCGGAGCTGGGCGACAACGAGGTGCAGAGCGCGCTCTTGCAGCTGCTGCCGCGTGAGCCAAATAGTCAAGGATCCTTGACTATTGCGGTGGCTTCCGCTCTGGCGCAGCTGCAGCATCCACGCGGGCTGGAGGCGCTTCGCCAGGCCCTTGCCACCGGCGATGAGATCCTGCGAGTACAGGCCGCGCTGGCGCTGCTTGAGCATGCCGATTTTTCAGGCAGCGAGCTCCTGTGGTCGCGCATCGGTCACGGTGGCACGGCAAGTCGGACGCTGACCGCGGTGCTCGGGCGTCTGGCGCTGTCAGGCGACGAACGAGCCCGCGGCCGCTTAGCCGAGGAGTTCGCCCGGCTCCCTCCCGGCGAGGCGCGGATCTACGTGGCCTATGCGCTGGCCCGTCTGGGAGATGACGCTGCTCGCTCGTTTCTTCACCAGCTAGAGAGTCGCCCTCCCGGAGATGCCGTCTCGGCGGCCGGTGGTGCGCAGCCGCGTGAAGATCGACTGAGCGAGCTTGGCGATCGCTTGCTGGCCGTGCGTCTGCTCGCTGCTCTCGGGACTTCGGAGCTGGGCGAGCCGGGGCCGACCCGGGCCTGGGTGCTGAGTGTGGCCAGCGATCCCCATCAGCCTGATGCTCGGCGCGAGCTCGCCTTGGCTTCGCTGGGGGATAGCGGCGACGGCACGCTGCTGCCCGCGATCGGCGAGGTGCTCAACAGCCGGGGGCGCAGTCCGCGTCTGGCGATCGCTGCCGCCGGGGCGATCTTGACGCTGCTCGCGGGAGAGCCCGGGCGCCTCGCTGAGCAGAGCCTGCGCTGGGCGCGCTCAGCTCTGGGTAGCGATAGCGTCAGCGCGCGTGAGCTGGCCGTCTTGGCGCTCGGTGAGCTCGATGACCCGTCGACGATCGGTCAGCTGGGTCAGGCGCTGCGCGATCGTGAGGCGCGGATTCGGCGACAAGCGGCGCTAAAGCTGGGTGACAAGCG
Source organism: uncultured Myxococcales bacterium (assembly GCA_937952145.1). Taxonomy (GTDB): domain Bacteria; phylum Myxococcota_A; class Polyangia; order Palsa-1104; family JAEUJZ01; genus JAEUJZ01. The sequence goes on along the minus strand of CALFYE010000122.1, from coordinate 43,177 downwards.
GCAGGTCTCCGCCTTGCGGGAGCTGCGCACGGCGCTCAGCGATCCCGATACGCAGGTGCGTCTGGCCGGCGTGGAGGCATCGGCCAAGCTGCTGCAAGCGCTGCGCAAAGCCGACCCCACGCGGGCCAGCGACAAGGAAGCTGAGGCGGCGCTGCACGACTTTCTGCAGCAGCCGGGAGAGGCGTCAAGCGAGCTCGATCGCGTGCTGCGGGCCGGCCTGCTGTTTCAGCTTGGCGATGATCGACGCAAGGCCAGCCTCGTCGCGGGTCTATCGGCAAAAGATCCGCTCGTCCGCAAGCTGGCGATCGATCTTTTGATCGGCGGCAACAGCGAAGATCGGGCGATCGAGCGCGCCCTGGCCGATAGCGATCGCGCGGTCCGTCTTGCCGCGGCGCTGCACCTGGCCGAGCGCGGCCATCCCCAGGGCATCCTGGTCCTGCGCGGCTTCGTGGCGGGTGGCGAGGTCGATGGTTTGACCGCCTATAGCGCCCTGCGCCGCTTGCAGAAAGACAGCCCACCGCCACCAGGCCTGGCGACGCTGCTATCGACAGCTGAGCTGGTCGTGCGCTACGCAGTGGTCGAGGTGCTGGCTGAGCTGCCACCGGCCTTGGCCCTGCCGCTCTTGCAGCTGGCCAGCCTCGATCGCGCCAGCGTAGTGCGGCGACGAGTCTTGGCCGTCGCGGCGGGCTTTTATCGCAGCAGCAAGCAGGCTGGCTTTGTCGAGATCTTGCTTGGGCTGCGTGGCGATCCGGACGTCATCGTGCGGGCCTACGCCGCCCAGCTGCTGGCTGAGCTGGGACCGCAGACGCGGCGTTCGATCGGGAAGACGGCGACCGAGCCGAAAAGCGTCCCCAGCCCACGGAGCGAGAGCAGCCTGCCGAATTCCGCCCCAAAGGGCGAGAGCGGCGTTCGCGCCGACGGAGGGACCCCTGGACCGGTCGCCGTACCGGCTGCCAGCGGTCAGCTATTCCTCGATGGCGAGGAGCTGGTGCGGGCCCAGATCGACCGCAGCCCGTCGAGCATCGTATCGGACAAGCCGATCACGCTGCCGCCCGGCCGCCACGTCCTGCGCTATCTCGGCGGCCAGCAAGAGTTCACGCTGGGCAGTGGCCAGACGCTGCGGCTGCGCATCCCGGTGCGCCTGAGCGATCAGCTACTCGCCGATGGCCGCGAGGCGCTAGGGCGCAACGATCTGGACCGCGCCCAAGATCATCTGGAGCGCCTGCGTCGCCTGCTGCAGCGCGCTGCGCGGGGACCGGTCTCGCCGACCCTGCAAGCCGATGTCGCGTTTGAGCTGGCGAAGCTGTATGAGGCCCGCGGCCGGCTGCGCGAGTCGCTGTCCGAGTTCAATCGCTGCTTGGCGATTCCCGCCGGGCAGCGGCGGCCCGAGCTAGCTGCGGCGCTGTCAGCGATGCAGACGCGGATGGCCGGTCGCGCCGGGCGGATTCAGATCTTCACGGGGGTCGCCGGACGCTGCGCCATGACGCAGGAGCTATGGCTGCCCCCTGGTGAGCAGATCATCAGCATCGGCCGCGGGCAGACGCGCTCGGTGTTTTCGCAGATCGGCAGCACCACCAAGCTGATGGCGTGTGAGTGATGTACTCCTGGCGGCCAGCGACGGAAAGGTTCGGGTGGGGCTGGGGGCTGTGCGTCGGAGTGCTGGTGCTTCTATGCGCGCTGTGCGGCCCACTTTGGGCACAGTCTGCGGCGAGCCCGGGTAGCCCGGGCGCTGAGGCCAGCTGGGCCGAGGTCATTGTCAACGGGCCAAGCGGTGCGCTCCTGTCTGTCGATGGGCAGAGCGTGGGTCCGCTGCCTCTCCTTGAAAGCCTGCGTCTTGCGCCGGGGCCGCATCGCTTTCGCATCGATCGCGGCAGCCAGCACGCCGAGAGCGACATCTTGAACCTACCGGCTTCGCGTCAGGCCGAGCTGAACCTGACCCTGGCTGGGCGCTCGCTGGTGGCGGTGCTGTCGATTACTCCCGGAGCCTTGCTGTTGCTGTCCCCAGCGCTCGCCAGCGAGGCCGGTAGCGTGCGCTCCGCCGTGGTGCGGGCCGCCAAGGCCGAACACGTCGTCGTGCTGTCGGAAGCGCGCCAGGCGGCTCTGCTTTCCGAGCGCTCTAGCCTGCAGCGCTGCGTCGAGGGGGGCGACTGTCAGCAGACCCTGGCGCGGACTGGCGAGGTGGCCTACGTCCTTTTGGCCGATGCGTCAGCTGGTGGGCTGCAGCTTCGCCTGTTTGATCTGCGCACCTGCGATATCGCGGCCCAGCTAGAGGCTCGCTGTGCCGCCTGTTCAGCTGCCCAGCGCGGTGAACGGCTGGCGGCGCTGGTGAAGGGAGCACTGCAGCAGCTTGTGATGCGCGGTCGCGGACAGCTCGCCGTCCGCAGTCGTCCCGAGCGCGCGCTGGTCACACTGGATGGCCGGGTGCTGGGGCAGACGCCGCTGGCTCTTGAGGCCTTCGTCGGATCTCATCAGCTGACGCTGACCCTGCCCGGTCACGCCGAGTATCGCAGCGAGATCACTGTCGAGCCGGGTCAGACGACCACTGTCGAGCCAGCTCTTACGCGGGGCGACGGCGCCACCGTGCCGCCCAGCCGATTGCCGCCGACATCGAACGGCCGTCCACTGTGGCGTTACCTGGCCGGAGGAGCGCTGATCGGCGGCGGGGCGCTGCTGCTGGGCTTCGGCGGCGCGGCGCTGGCGCAGAACGGCACCTGCCAAGATCCGCAGGCCGATCCCGCGACCTGCAGCCCCTACTACAACACGCTGGGTATCGGCGCAGCTCTCACTCCGATCGGCGCCGCCTGCGTGCTGGGGGGCGTGGTGCTTATCGCTTGGCCGTCGCGTCGGCCTTAGCTGTGGTTGGCGCTGCACTGCCGTCCAGGCGGGCCACGATCTCGGCTCGCTCGCCGACGTACGACAGCAGCCGTTGGTACAGCACATCGCGCTGCTCGAAGCCGAAGGCATAGCCGGCCTGCGGCGGCAGGAGCAGGTTATGCGCCGGCACCCCGCAGTCGATGTACAGCGCCTGCTCGGCCGGATCGTGTCGGACGTGCTGCACTGCGCTCCACGCGACGGAGAAGCGCCGGCGGCCGGCTGACTCGACGGCGTAGCCTTCATCATCGACGACCAGAGTCGGTCGATAGCGCAGCGACAACGCGCTTAGCCCGATGAGCACACCGGCCGCGACCAGCGCCGAGAGGCGAAGCCAGGGCAGCGTTGCAAAAGCGCCGAGCAGAGCCGCGCAAGCGAGCGCCAGCCACAGCAGATACCGCGTTGAAGAGAGAAGAGCGAAGCGCTGCGGGGAGGACGAAGAGGGCAGGGGGGGCAGAGGGGACAAGTCAGCGAGCGGTGGCTAGAACTTCAGCGAGATGCCGGCCCGACCGTAGATCGGGATCTCGTTGATCGGGAAGATGCGGTTGAACTTGTCGGTGAACATCTGGCGATCGCCCTGCAGCGGGGCGCCTTCGACCATCAACCACACGTTCATGTTCGGCGACAGCGCCAGCTCAACGATGGCGCGCAGCATGCCGCGCGTGCCGTTGAAGCGCTCCAGCACGCCGGTGCCACCCACCTGATACGCGGGGTTGTTGCGGTCATAGCGCGGCGCGCTGAGCATCATCTGGCCGGGGGTGTAGCCGATGGCGTCGTAGATCGGGTTGTTCGGCGTCGTGCCGCCCGGGGGCACACCATCAGTGCCGACGCGGCCAACGCAGCGGTCACCCGTGTGCTCGGCTGCCTTCAGGTAGTCACCCAGCGCCTCGATGCCAGCCGAACCATCGCGGTTGTAGATGTTGCGGATGTCGCCGACGTTCGGGCAGTTCTGATCGCTGTAGACCTGCAGGTAGGCTTCAGCCGTCAGCTTGACCATGCTGCCGGCCAGCACGGTGATGGGCAGACCCAGCTCCCACTGCACGCTGTTGCGGTTGCGCGGGCCACCGCCGCCACCGACGTAGGTGCGCAGACCGATGGCGAAGGGATCGATGCGCATCGCTTGGAAGCGAATCGATCCACCGACCTCGAAGTGGTAGAAGGTCGTGCGCAGCTCGGCACCGACGTCGATACCCAGCTCGCGGACGCCGGGGATGTTGTTCTTCTTGAACACGCCGACGTTCATGCGCGCGTTGGCGAAGTAGGCGTAGCCGACGCCGACGTCAGCCGTGAAGTGACCGAGCGGAATGGTGACGGCCGAGAACGAAGACAGGTTCTTCTGCAGCGCCAGCTTGTCGATCGGCGGCGGAGCCAGCGGGCGCAGGATGACGCTGACGTTCTCCTGCTCACCGGCGCGGACCATCACCTTCTCGGCAACCGGCTCGTGCTTGTCCTTCTGGATCTCGACCATGTGCTCACCGGCCGGGACGTTCTCGCGGGTGAGCGGCGTCTGGCCGATCAGGTTGCGATCGAGCAGGACCAGGGCCCCCGGCGGCTGCGAGGCGATGAACAGCTTGCCGACGTTGCGCAGCTCAAACTCGACGACTTCCGTGGTGCCCGGGCGGAGGTTGACCTCGCGCTTGACCTGGCCGAAGCCTTCCTTCTGTACCGCGACGACGACGTGGCCAGCGGCGATCTCGACGCCCTGATCCGACAGCGCCGCCGACTCGTCGATGAGGCGGCCGTTCACGAAGTACTGCGCGCCCGGCATCGGCGTCAGCATGATGATGCGGACACTGCCCACGCCACGCGACTCGGCCGAGCCCACCAGATCGACCTTTTCGATCAGCGGCTTGCCAGCTTCGATGATGATGACGCGAGTGACGGCGCTATAGCCCTTCGAGCCGACGCTGATCGAGTGCTGACCGGCGGGCAGGCTGATCGGCTGACCGATCTTGCCCTTGGTGGTGCCGTCGATCGTCACTTCCGCATCGTTCACCGAGGACAGGACGATCAGCGAGCCGGGGGCGGGCGGCGGCGGCAGCGTCTGCGCCTGAACCTTCACCTGCTGATTCGCGCTCACCCGCACCGTCTGACGCCAGGTCGGTGCACCGGCTTCGTTGCGACGGACTTCGACAACGTGCTCACCTTCGTTGAGATCGACCATCGCGGGCGCCTTGCCGCGCGGCTGGCCATCGACGAAGACATCAGCATCCGAAGCATCGGCGGCGACGATCAGCGTGCCGTTACGGGCTTCGGCTTGCATCTGCACCCAGATGGGCTTGGTCTCGCCCGCCTTGAGCTCAACGTTTTCGGTGTAGACCTTGGTTCCCGGCTTCTTGATCTCGACGAGGTGACGGCCCGCCGGCACGTCGATCATGAGCGGGACCTGCCCCGCCATCTGCCCATCGACGTAGATCTCAGCACCGCGCGCCAGATCATTCGTCGAGGGATATTTCACGTCTAGACGACCCGGCGCCTTTTCGAGGTTGAAGGCGAACTTCTGCGCCGCCGTGATCGTGACGACCTGCTCGATCGGCTTGTGCCCTTCGAGCTCAAGTCGCAGTCGGTGCTGGCCCTTGTTGATGCGGACCTTGAAGTTCGGTCCAGTCTGTCCCTGCACGGCCCCGTCGACGTAGACGATGGCGCCGGGCGGAACCGACTCGATGGTGATCCGGGGTGCCACTTGGGCCAAAGCCGGGGCCACCCCAAGTAGCGCGAGCATCAGGAAGCAGGCGAGAAAGCGAAATATCCGTGCGGGCATGCGGCCATTTCATCAAATGTTGCCGCTCAGTTCAATCACGTTGTTGGGCGCTGCCCGGACCTCGGGCCCGGGGCCAGGCTAGGGACGGCTGGCGGGCGGGTTGGTCGGAGCCGCGGTCGAAAGCAGGACGCGGAGGCGCGCGACGAAGGTGTGGTCGCGGTGGGCGCGAACCCGGCCGGCTTGCGCGATGCGAGCCCGCTCCTCGGGGCGGCTGAGGTAGTAGCGAACCTTATCCAGAAGGTCAGCGGCGCCGGCGAAGGTCGCGACCTCCTCGCCAGGAACGAAGTAGCGGGCGAGGGCCGGGCGATCGTCGGTGAGCTGGAACGCGCCCATGGCCGCTAGCTCGAAGCTGCGCTTGTTGATGTCGGCGATCCCGGCGTAGTGGTTGGTGTTGAGCGCGATCTTGGCCACCTGCATCGCCCGACATTTCTCATCGCCCAGGATCTCGCGTCCGGCCCAGTGGTCTTTGACTGGATGGTGCAACCAGCTAGGTGGGCGCGGACCCCACAGCTTGAGCGAAAGCCCGCTGTCCAAGAGCGGCGCTAGCAAGCGAGCGCGATAGGGGTAGTAGGTGCCATAGGTGGCGACATCGGCCGCGAAGCGCGCCTCATCGCCGGGGGCAAGCGGCAGCGGTCGCTGGATTTCGGGATCGCAGCACTGCGCTAGGTGGTGAATCGACGACAGCCCAAACGCCGTGCGCAGCCGCTCGACCATGAAGGGGTCTTGGAAGAACAGGGCATCCCAGGGGGCCAGCAGAAACGCTCCGCGCCCGAAGCTGGTGAACGCATCGGGGAACCAGCCGACGCAGCGAACGCCGCGCCGACGTAGCTCCTCGACGGTCTGCGGCAACACCCAGGTCAGCTGGATGACCAGCACCAGGTCGGCACCAAACTCGGCACAGGCGCGCAGCAGGTGGCGCTGCGCAAAGTAGTAGGGCTCGCGGACGGTGGACAGCAGCACGAACTCGGCGACACGCGCCGCCATCGGGTGGCGGCGTACAGCCGGCGGCAGGCCCATGTGCTGTCGTAGGTCGCAGATCTGCGCATGGTGGCCCAGAGCCCGCAGGCCGCGGACGCAGCCCATCTCGGTGCTGTCATGGGCGCTGGGCCCGACGACAAGAACGCGCATCGTCGGCCTGGCTAGGCCGCGCCAGCCCGAGCGGTGCTGGTCACCTGCTGATAGTGCGCGGCGTACTCGCCGGTCAGCGGCAGGCCCAGCACAAGCTCGTTCGCCAGGCGCAGCGAGTCATGCGTCCCAGCATCCGTCCAGTAGCCCTTGAGCACATCGAAGCCCAGCTCGCCGCGATCGATGTAGGCGTTGTTGACGTCGGTAATTTCCAGCTCGCCGCGACCTGATGGCTTCAGCGTAGAGACGACATCGAAGACGCGATCGTCGTAAAAGTAGATGCCGGTGACGGCGTAGTTACTAACCGGCTTTTCGGGCTTTTCGAAGATGCGCGTGACGCGCTCACCGACCACCTGCGCAACGCCATAGCGCTGCGGATCGGGAACTTGCTTGAGCAGGATGCGCGCCCCGCGACCCTGGCGTGCGAAGTTTTCGACGTACAGCCCGATGTCGTCTTCGAAGATGTTGTCGCCAAGGAGCACGCACATCTTGTCGCCGCGCGCGAAGTCTTTCGCCAGGCCCAAGGCCTGCGCGATGCCGCCCGCCGTGTCCTGCACACGATAGGTGAAGTCGCAGTCGAACTCGCGACCGCTGCCCAGAAGCCCGACGACATCGCCCATGTGCTCGCAGCCGGTGACGATGAGGATCTGCCGTACCCCGGCGGCCACCAGCTTCTTGACCGGATGAAAGATCATCGGCTCGCGTCCGACGGGCAGGAGATGCTTGTTGGTGACCTTGGTCAGCGGCAAGAGGCGGGTGCCGGAGCCACCGGCGAGAATGATCCCTTTCATCGGTCGATCCTTTTCTAACTAAAGTAGGTTGTAGGCGAGAAGCTCCTGCAGATAGCCGCGCAGCGCGTCATCCCAGGAGGGCATCGTTAATAGGCCGCGGAGTCGCAGCAGGCGGCAGTCCAGAACCGACATCGCCGGTCGCGGCGCTGCGGTGGGCAGGGCAGAGGTATCGACGCCCTCAAAGCGCATGGGCAGCGGGCGCCCTAGCTCGTTGGCGACGTGACACAGGAGCTCGGCAAAGCCATGCCAGGTCGTCTGACCTTGGCAGGTGGCGTGGTAAAGGCCGTACTCGCCATGCTCACACAGCGCGACAAGCTGCCGCGAAAGGGGCCGCACCCAGGTCGGCGAGACCTGCCGCATGCGATCGATGCGCAGCGCCTGACCCTGCTGCAGGCGTGACACCATCGTCGAAAAGAAGTTGCGTCCGCCGCGGCCGTACAGGCCCCCCACGCGCACGACAAAGGCACGACGGCAGGCTCGCAGGACAAGCTCTTCGCCGGCCCGCTTGCTGCGCGCGTACGCTCCCTGCGGTGCGGGCGTATCAAACTCGTCGTAGGGGCGGCTCTGGTCGCCGCTAAATACGAAGTCCGTCGAGATGTGACAGAGCGCTGCGCCCACCGCATCGGTGGCGCGGCCAATCATCTCAGCGCCCAGGGCGTTTACCAGGAAGGCTTTGTCGGACTCGCGCTCGGCGCCATCGACGTCGGTGTAGGCGGCGGCGTTGAACACCCAGTGCGCATCGTGCGCCGCCAAGCGATCGCGCAGGCGATAGAACGACTCGCGATCGGGGGTCGCTAGATCGACGGTGGCGCGGTCCAGCGAGAGCACAGCATGGCCCTGAGCGTTGAGCTCATCGCACAGATGACGGCCGAGCAGGCCTTGGGCGCCCAGCACCGCTACGCGCATGAGGCCCCGCTCTTTTCATCGGGCGCGGGCTGGGCGCGGTCGAGGCGAGCGGCATAGTTGCGCTCGAACCAGGTGCGGTATTCGCCGCTCTTTATGCGCTGCCACCAGGCTTCATTTTTGCGGTACCAGTCGACGGTAGCGGCCAGTCCCTCATCCAGGCTGATACGCGGGGCGAAGCCTAGCTCGCGCTCGGCCTTGCGGCAGTCGATGGCGTAGCGACGGTCGTGACCCGGGCGGTCGGTGACATAGCGAATCAGCGACTCATCGCGGCCGGTGAGCGAGAGGATGGCGCGCACGATGGCCAGGTTCGGGCGCTCGCACAGGCCGCCTAAGTTGTAGACCTCGCCGTCGCGACCGCGGCGCAGCACGGCGTCGATGCCGGCGCAGTGATCCTGCACGTGGATCCAGTCGCGCACGTTCATCCCGTCGCCATAGACAGGCAGCGGCTGGCCGGAAAAGGCGTTGAGGATCATGAGCGGGATCAGCTTCTCGGGAAACTGATACGGCCCGTAGTTATTCGAGCAGCGGGTGAGCAGCGCCGGGAAGTGATAGGTGTGGAAATACGACAGCACCAAGTGGTCGGACGCGGCCTTGGACGCTGAATAGGGCGAGCGTGGCTGAATCGGATGCGTCTCGCTGAAGGCCGGCTCATCGGGCTCCAGCGAGCCGTAGACTTCATCCGTTGAGACGTGCAGAAACCGTCCTAGCTTGGCGGCGCGCGCGGCCTCTAGCAGCGTCGCGGTACCGACGATGTTGGTGCGCACGAAGTCCATCGGCCCAAGGATGGAACGATCGACATGGCTCTCGGCGGCGAAGTGGACGATGGCATCGATGCGTTCCTCGCGGAGCAGAGCAGATACAAGCGCCGCGTCGCAGATGTCGCCGCGCACAAAACGCACCGCTGAGTCACCGGCCAGCGCATCGAGCGTGTTCAGGTTGCCGGCGTAGGTCAGCGCGTCGAGGATGGCCAGGCGATCCTGGGGATGGTGCTGCCGTTGGTAGTAGACGAAGTTGGCGCCGATGAAGCCCGCGCCACCAGTGACGAGCAAGTTCATGTGGGCGCAGTGTATGGAAAAGAGCGCGCTTTTGGAATCGTCAAGATCCCGGTGACCGGCGGGGCTGCGCGGCGGATTCTTCCCACCGCAGATCGCACAGCGAAGCAGGCCTGGGCGCTGGGCTACTTCTTCTTGAACGGATCTCGCAAGCCCGTGGGCAGACCACCGGGCGAGGTCGGCGTCTCTTTGCCCTTCGGTCCGGTCTTCGGCGGCTCGGTCTTCTTGGTCGGCTCGGGTCGCTTGCCCTTGGAGTTCCCGCTGCTATGGCCGGCCTTCTCGAGCTTCACGTCGAGCGTCTGACTGCTGTCCGGCGTCAGCTCTTCGTAGTAAGGCTCAAAGCCGCGCTTGCGCACTTCGACGCGCACCAGGATGCCGCGCTTGTGCGGCAGCTTGTGTGGCGTGTGCCCCACCAGGTTGCCGTCGATGTACACCTCGGCATCGGGCGGTCGCGAGAGGATCTGCAGGTCGATCGGCGGAAGCTCGACCACAGGTGGCGGCTTGATGACCGGCGGGGTGTCGACTTTGGGGGGCGTGTCGACCTTCGGGGGCCGGTTGGGGATAGGCGGCGTGACCACCGGCGGTGGGGGCCGCGTGACAAAGAAGATCAGTAGGCCAACGACGCTCACCAACACTATGGCGACGACGACGCTGATGCTGCGGCCGCGTCCAACCTGGGGGGCCCGCATGCCGAGCGCCGTCTTGGCGATAACCGCGCCCTGAGCCGATGACGCATAGGGCGTCGCAGCGATGACCGGCGCATTGCTAGCCGGGTAGAAGCTAGGCGGTACCGGCGGAGCGAAGCCAGGCTGGGCACCTGCTGGATAGCCCGAAGGCATCGGCGCTGGAACCGGTCCTGCGCCAGGCGTTCCCGGCGGATAGCCACTGATCGAAGGGGGCGCTGGCGGAGCCGGGATGTTTGAACCCGACGTGGCGAGGTTGGTGTCCTCGATGACCACGCGGCCGCCCTTCTGATCGCTCTCGACCTGCGTAAGCGACTGGTCGAGATCTTTCATCGAGGGGAAGCGCTTCTCAGGCTTCTTCTCGAGCGCCCGCATGACGCAGGCTTCGATGGTGGCCGGGATCTTCAGGTCTGGCTTGCGCTTGCGCGGCGCGATGACCGGCTCGAAGACGTGCTTGGTCAGAGTCTGCGCCGGCCGGTCGCCGAGGAAGGGCACGACGCCGGTCAGCATCTCGTACATGATGCAGCCGAGCGCGTATTGGTCGACGCGGTGATCGGTCTCTTGCCCGGTAGCCTGCTCGGGCGACATGTACTCGGGAGTGCCGAGCACCATGCCGACCTGCGTCAGCTTCTGGCCACCGCCGACTTTGGCGATGCCGAAGTCGACGATCTTCACGTAGTCCTTCTGCCCCTCGCGCTCGAGAAGGAAGATGTTCTCGGGCTTGAGGTCGCGGTGCACGATGCCCTTGGTGTGAGCGGCATGCAGACCGCGCGCGACCTGCGAGGCGATGTTGCAGACGCGCTTGGCGTCCATCGGGCCGTCCTGGATGGCCTGGGCCAGCGTCTTGCCCTCCAGGAACTCCATAACGAAGTAGGCGTGGCCGTCGGGGAGGACACCGAAGTCGGTGATATCAACGATGTTGCTGTGATTGATCTTGGAGGCTGACTTGGCCTCTTGGATAAACCGCTGGACGGCTGCCGTGTCTTGCGCCGCTTCCTTGCGCAAGATCTTGATGGCGACGGTTTTATCGATGAGGACGTGGCGGGCCTTGTAGACCACGCCCATACCGCCCTCTCCCAGCCTCGCCTCGACGGCGTAGCGGCCATCAATGGTCGAGTCCAGGATCGGATCCTGGACGGGCTCTTTGCCACCGGCCCCAGCCGGCAAAGGGGAGCCGTCCCGAGGGCAAAACTCAAGTACGTCTGGGTACTTGATCTGACACTGGGGACAAGTTTTCACAGCCGATCAAGCTTATCGCCGTCTTGGGGGCTTGGTCAATCGAGACGTTGCTTGCTCTCGGCTGCCGCGACCTGCCCGGCGACCCGGCGGCAGGGCTGCCCCTAGAGGTAGCCAGCGCTGCGGTACCAGGCGAGCATGTCGCCCAGGGTGTCCTCGATCGGACGCGGGGTGTAGCCCAGCTCGGCCTTCGCCTTGTCGTGCTTGAAGTGATAGTTGCAGGCGATGATCTGCAGCGCGTACGGCGTCACCAGCGGCCGCGTGCCGAGGAGCTTGCTGGTGGCCACAACCAGCGGCGAGGCCATCCGTGCGAGCCACAGCGGCGTTACAAAGCGCGGCATGCGCTTTCCCGAGGCAGTTTCGAGGTGCCCGGCCAGCTCCTGAAACGACAGGGGATGGCCGGTCAGCAGATAGCGCTCGCCGCGTCGGCCGCGCTCGGCAGCAGCGATGGCTCCCGAGACGACATCGCGAACATCGACCCAGTTGTAGCCCCCCTCAACGAGGGCGGGCACGCGACCCTTGACCCAGTCGAGCAGCGCTGAGCCCTGCGCCGACGGGCGATAGTCGTGGCGACCAATCACGGCGCCTGGGTTGACGATCACCGCATCCAGACCTTCCGCCACCGCGGCAAGCACGACTTTTTCTGAGCGGGCTTTCGAGCGGTCGTAGGGCAGGGCTTCCGGACGGTCGGCTAGCTCGTGGCGCTCGTCGATGGGGTGGGCTGCCCCTTCACGATGACCGATCCCCTCGCACCACAGCGCGTGCACCGAACTGAAGTGGATCAGGCGACGGATGCCGGCCTCGCGACACGCGGTCACGACGTTGCGGGTACCCTCGACATTGACCGGCTCGCAGCGCGAGTCTTCGTCGGGTGAGATCGAGATGTGCGCTGCCAAGTGATAGACGTGGTCCGCACCTGAAATGGCCTGCTTCAGCGAGACCGGGTCGCAGACATCACCGAGGACGTGCTCGCAGGAGACGTCAGCAAGTGCGCGGCCGGCGTCTCCGGGGGCGCCATCTGAGGTCGGCGGCCGATGCAAAAGCACGCGAACCTTGTGCCCCGCATCGACGAGACTGCGGACCAGATTGTTGCCGATATGACCGCTGGCACCTGTGACGGCGATGTTCATGCGTTTCTCAGATCCGAAAGGGCTCGCTCGATGTCGTCGGCTTGCAGCAGCTCACCGTCGCTGTAAAGCAGGATGGCGCGCTCGATGACCGATTCGAGCTCGCGGAAGTTTCCCGGCCAGTCGCCCTCGTGGGTACGCAGCGCGTCGATGCTGGCCGTGGCGATGCGGTAGGCGCCTGCCGCCGGCAGGGGGGCTTCGGCGGCGGGGTCAGAGAGCTCAGCCGGGCGGCTCTGGCCGCGATCGCGGAGTACGCGATTGGCCATCCACACCGCGGCGTGACCCAGGTCGTCTTTGCGATCGCGCAGCGGCGGCACGCGCAGGACCAGGCGACACAGCTTGTAGTAGAGGTCATGACGAAAGCTGCCGCGGGCGACGGCGGCTTCGACATCGCCATCGCTCATCGCGAGCACGGTCACGCACTGCGAAGGCTGGGTCCAGCGCTGACGGCTCAGCGCGGCGTGCAAGCGTCCCTGCAGATGCGGTGACAGCGCCAGCACCTCGTCGAGGATCAGCGCCCCACCGCGGGCCTTGGAAAACACGCCGGGGCCATCGGCGCCGCCGAAGAGCTGGGTCTCCATCTCGCTTTCGCTGCGACCATGCAGGAAACAGCGCTCGCAGGGCCCGCCTTCGGGGTGCATGAGGCGGAACAGCAGCCGGGCCAGGCCATCTTTGCCGGTGCCGGCCTCGCCCAGGAACAGGGCGTGGGTGCGATACGGACGGTCCTGCAGGCGATCGACGATGTGCAGGATGCGCGCCATCGCGGGGTTCTTGGCCGACATGCGACCGAGCGCGGCGATCCAGGCATCAAGCTGAAGCTCGACGAAGATCGGGGCCGACGGGTCAGAGCCGCCGCCGAACTCGCTCATCGTCGCCAGCCCAGAGAAGGAGCCGTGCCAAAGGCTCGCCACGCCGAGGGCTCGGTGGGGCTGCCAGTCTGGCCAGCGGCGCCAGCGGTCGGTGGCCTGCTCTCGGCAGCGGCGATGGCGGCAGCCACCACTGCAGTGTCCAAGTCCGCATCACTCGGTGCATACGGCGCCAGCAGGCTGGCCTTGTGCGCTTCGATGTAGCCGGTGTCGTAGTGGCCGCTCTGGAAGTCGGCTTCGCGCATCACGCGGCGATGGAAGGGCAGGTTGGTCTTGATGCCCAAGACCGTGTACTCGTCGAGCGCGCGGGCCATGCGTCGGATCGCTTCGTCACGCGTCTGACCCCAGACGATGAGCTTCGAGATCATCGGGTCGTAATACATGCTGATCTCGGCGCACTCGTAGACGCCGCAGTCGTTGCGGACGAACGGGCCGCCGGGGGTGCGCAGCCGCGTGATCTTGCCGGGCGAGGGCAGGAAGCGGATCGGATCTTCGGCGTAGACGCGGCACTGAATGGCGGCGCCGCGCAGCACCAGATCGTCCTGCTTAAAGGGCATGGGATGGCCCTCGGCAACGCGGATCTGAAGCTGTACAAGATCCAGGCCGGTGACCATCTCGGTGACGGCGTGCTCGACCTGCAGGCGGGTGTTCATCTCCAGGAAGTAGAAGCTCTTGTCCTGGCTGAGCAGGAATTCGCAGGTGCCTGCTCCGACGTAGTTGACGGCGGCGGCGGCGCGCACCGCAACCTCACCCATACGGGCGCGCAGGTCGGGGTCGAGGGCCGGCGAGGGGGCTTCCTCGATGACCTTCTGGTTGCGACGCTGGACCGAGCAGTCGCGCTCGAACATGTAGACGTAGTTGCCGTGGCGGTCGCCGAAGATCTGGATCTCGACGTGGCGCGGTCGGATGATGGCGCGCTCGATGTAGACGGTGTCGTCGCCGAATGCGGCTTTTGCCTCGCGGCGGGCACCTTCGTAGGCGGCGGGGAAGCGCTCGCGGCTATCGACCAGACGCTGGCCGCGCCCACCTCCGCCCGAGGCGGCCTTGAGCATGATTGGATAGCCGACGACCTCGGCGGCAGCGATCGCCATCTCAACCGTGGGAAAGCCGCGGCCGCCCGGACCGTTGTCGCCGGGCACGGTGGGGACGCCGGCGGCTTGCATGCGCTCGCGGGCCCGCGGCTTTTCGCCCATGGCGCGCATCGCGTCAGCCGGTGGGCCGATGAAGATCAGGCCGGCTGCCTCGACGGCTTCGACGAATTCGGCGCGCTCGGACAGAAAGCCATAGCCAGGGTGGACGGCATCGGCACCCGATCGACGACAGGCGTCGACCAGCTTTTCGATGTTGAGGTAGCTGTCGCGGGCCGGGGCGGGGCCGATGTAGAGGGCCTCATCCGCTGACTGCACGTGCAGCGCGGCGCGGTCGGCGTCAGAGTAGACAGCGACGGTGCGGATGCCCATCTCGCGGCAGGCGCGGATGACCCGGATGGCGATCTCACCACGGTTGGCGACGAGAACTTTCTTGATGGGGCGGATCATTAGGTAGTCCTGGCAGGCGGGCGCGAGGGGGTCAGAAAATCTACTTGCCGTGGCACTTCTTGTACTTCTTGCCGCTGCCGCAGGGGCAGGGATCGTTGCGGCCGACCTTGGGCTCGGTGCGGTACACCGGCTGACGCTTCATGAGCAGGTTGGGATCGAAGTGATCGTGGCCGTGATCGTGGTCGTGATCATGGTCACAGTTTGGCCCGTGGACATGGACCGGGGTAGGGCCGCCCGCAGCCGGAGAAATCGTCGCTCGCTCGTCAGAAGACATGGCGGGACTGTACTCGAAAACTGCGGGGCGACGCGCGGAAAATCGGCAGGGTGCGGGGTCGCTCGCTAGAGCCGCGGACCGTGGGCATTTCCCGTCAGAGCGACTGCGCCGGCCGAGGTGCTGGCTGAGCCGCTGACTTCGCCGCTTGTGACGCGCTGCGCTTGCAGCTGACCGCTCATGTCTTCCAGGTGCAGCATCATCGACAGCGACAGATCCAGCGTCGGTGGCGAGCTACTTACGGCAGCGGCCAGGCGAGAGACCAGCGCATCGCGGGCCGTGACGCAGGCCGGTGCGATCTTGCCGGTGCAGGGGGCGGCGATGATCTCGCAGATCTGCGCTTCGACGGCGGCGCAGCCCGACAGCGGACCGGCCTGGGCGCTGTTGACGGCGCCTTCGAAGAGCTGGCTTGGCGGCTGGGTGATGCCCCGCGGTCGCAGCACCAGATCCTCGAAGGCCTGCCGCCACAGCCCGGGCAGGCCGAGCATCAGCTGATGCGGCGGCACCATCAGCGTCGCGCCAGTCTGCGCCAAGCTGAGGTCACGGGCTTCGTTTACCGGCAGCGTGGTCAGGCTGTACTGCATGCTGGCACTGGTCAGCGAGAAGCGGGCGGAGCGCAGCAGGTGCCGCGCCTGATAGGTCGCGCCGCTCCCCGTAAACACCGACAGGGTGGTGCCCAGCGTGAGGTTCTTGCGGAGGGCTCCCAGATCCGGGGCGGCGGTGCCGAGCTGCATGCCGGAGGTGGTTGCTGCGAGCAATGTGTGCAGTCGACCATCGAGGTAGCCTGGGCCGCTGCGGCAGCCCCCTGCATCTTCGGCGCTGCGCTGTGCGCGGACGCGACTGCCGAGCTCCATCTCAGAGATGGCCAGCGCTGCATCGATGCCGTCGAGGAGGAGCTGGCCTTGCCCGCTTGCGCAGGCCAGCGTGGCGAAGGGATCGGCCATCTCGGTGCGCGTGCCGAGATCGACATCGAGCTCGAAGCTGCCGAGCGGACTGGGCATGACCGGCGAAAGCGGCACTGGGACCAGGGGCCGCAGGCCGGTGCGCAGCAGTGCATCGGGGATCTCGATGCAGCCGTACGCGACGAGGCGGCCCTGGCTGTCTTCGGCCCGGGCATAGACGCCGTAAGGCTTGACCAAGAGCACGGGGAAGGGCAGGGGGGCGCGGCGCTCGCTGGCCTGATTGCTCCGCGTCGCGGGCAGCGGCAGCGGGCTGGGCGGCAGCGCGGAGCACGGTGTTTCCTGCACCAGACCGACGCGCACCAAGGCCGTGGCATCAAAGGCCGTGGCATCGGCCAGGACATCGATGTTGCCGAAGTCAAAGCGCGAGACGGCGACGTAGACGAGCAGGCTGGTCACGCCGCTGACCTCAAAGACGACGCGGAACGAGGTCTCGGACGCGCCCGCGGTCAGAAGCACGCTGGTATCGCCGCGATCGTTGGTGATGAGCCGGTCGGCAGAGAGGGTCGCCCCACTGTCATCGCGGTCGATGTGGACGGACAGCGTGGCTCCGGGAACCGGCCGGTTGCCCTTGCGATAACGAACCGACAGCGTCGCCCGCTCGGTGTAATGCAGGCCCAGTGGCGCCGAGGGGGACAGCAGGGCCAAGGCGGCTTCCGGCGGGCTGTTATCGTCCTCAGTTCCATCGCCACAGGCCGACACTCCGCCCAAAGTGACAAGCAGGAGCAGGCCGGCGAGAGAGGAGAGAGCGACCGGGGCGACGGGGCGTGGCATGGGGGCCTCGTGTGCGCAGCGTTTTTGGGGAAACCGTCCCTGCTCTCCCTGACCAGGCGATGCCAGGTGGGCTTCGTCGCCTGCAGGGCTTTGACCCTTCGAGGGTACGCCTATTGATGTTCGGGCGGCAGGACACGCCGCAGCCAGCGAAGCTGCAGCACCAGGAACACAGCAGCGGAGAACAGCACCACAGACAGGCCCCCAAAGAATCGGCTGTGGCTCCACTGCGACCACAGCGGTGCGACCTGGCCAGAGAGGCGGTTGCCGCAGGTGGTGGCCAGGTACCACACGCCCATCATCAGGCCGACCCAGCGCTGCGGCGACAGCTTGCTGACCAGCGACAGCCCGACCGGTGACAACAGCAGCTCAGCGACCGTAAGAACAAAGTAGAAAGCCACCAGCCACAGCGCGTTGACGCGACCTTGGACCGCGAAGTGCGCGATGGCCGAAAGCAGCGCGAAGGCGAGCGATGCGAAGAACAGCCCAATGGCCACTTTGTCGGCGGAGCTGATGACTAGCCCGGCTCGCCGCAGGCGGCGCACCACCCACGACAGCGGCACCGTCAGAAGCAGCACGAACATGCCTCCCAGCGAGGCAAATGCGCCGGGCGGAATCTCGCGCAGATCGAAGAAGGACCAGGGCAGGATGCGCTGCACGTTGTCGCGCGCGAAATACGTCACCGAGCCGCCGGTCTGGTAGTAGGCCATCCAGAACGGGACGGCCATCAGGCAGAACAGCAGCAGGGCCAGCATGCGCTGTCGGCGATCCGTTCCGACGCCAAGTGTCGTCGGTGACTGGGCGGAAGCGGCGGTGCTGCCGCCCCGGCTGGGCAGGTAGGCCATGCCCACGGTCAGGATCAGCACGGCCAGGGCTAGCGCTCCGGCCGCCGACAGGAAGGACGGGCCCCAGCCCAGGCGGTAGCGCATCGTCTCGCCAGCCACCGGGGCGATCATCGCGCCGACGTTGACCGCGACGTAGAAGATGCCGAAGGCCTCGTCCCGGCGGCTGTCCCCCGGCTGATACAGGCTGCCGACCAGCGTCGAGATATTGGGTTTAAACAGGCCATTTCCCAGGGTTAGTACGCCGATGGCAGCGAGCAGGGTGGTGGGCGTCCCCATCGACAACAGCGAGTAGCCCAGGCCCAGGGTGATCGCCCCCAGAAGGACCCATGTGCGGCGCTCAAGCCAGCGTCCACCCAGCCAGCCACCGATAAGCGGCGTGAAGTAGACGGCTGATAAGTACCAGCCGTACCAGTTGATGGCGCGCTCTTGCGAGAAACCGTAGTGCTCGTTGAGGTACAGCGTGAAGAGGGCGAGGAGCAGGTAGCAGCCGAAGCGCTCGCAGGCTTCGGCTGCGGACAGAATGTAGAGGCCGGCGGGATGCACTCGCGATCGCTCGGAAAGTGGCGGCTGGCTCTCGGCTGAAGGCTCGGCCGCGACGGGGGCCGAGACGACGGCCGACCGGTGGGAGGGAGTTACGGGCTGGGGCTGGGCAATGGGATGGGCCGCGCTCACAGCTACCTCTTTAACGAATGGGGGCGCCCAGGAGAACGTCACGATCCGGGGTGAGAAGCCCGCTGATCGAGTCTTCTCCGATAGCCAATATCATGCCCTGCGACTGGATGCCGCCGATCTTTGCCGGCTTCAAGTTAGCGACGATGATGACTCGCTTGCCGATGAGCTCCTCTGGGCTGGTGAACTGTGCGAGTCCAGCCACCACGTGGCGGCGGCCCAGCGGTCCAACGTCGAGCTCTACTTTCAGCAGCTTGTCTTTCTTGGGAACGCGCTCGCAGGCGACGACCTGGGCGACGCGCAGATCCAGCTTCTTGAACTCATCGAAGCTGATCTCTGCGGGGGCAGGCGCGGCACCCCCAGCCGGCGCATCCGTCTTCGGGGGCGGTGTCACTGCGACGGCCGGCGGAGTCGCCTCCGCGAGCTTGGCCTGTGCAGCGCGGCGCGCTTCCCGCCACTTCAGCAACAGCTCCTGCTGGCGGTCGGGATCCAGGCGCGGGAACAGCGGCTGTGCTTTCGCCACACGTGTACCGTCGGGTAGCTCGCCCCAGCTGCCGGGCCATCCACCGACCTCGGGCTGGGCCAGTCCCAGCTGTCGGCGCAGCTCGACGGCGCGCTCGGGCAGGAAGGGCTCCAGCATCAGGCCCAGCCAGCGCAGGAGTTCGAGCACGTTGTAGAGGATGTAGGCGGCACCCTGTGGGTCGGTCTTGACGCGGGTAAACGGCGCCTGCTGTTCGAGATAGGTGTTGCCCTCGCGCACCAGCGCGAAGAGCGCCTCAAGGGCCCGCTGCGGCTGCGGCTCGGCCATCGCGGCTTCCAGCTCGCCGCGTCGTCGGGCGGCAGCCTCGGCGAGTCGCACCCCGCGCAGATCGTCGCTCGCGTCGACTGGCGGGCGCTGGGCGACCCCCCCCGAGAACTTTTCGACCATGGCCAGCGTGCGATTGAGCAAGTTCCCGAGATCGTTGGCCAGCTCGCTGTTGTAGCGATTGAGCAGCGCGTCGTACGAAAAGTCGCCGTCTTCACCAAGTGGGATCTCGCGCAGCACGAAGTAGCGCACCGCATCGACGCCGATATCGGCACCCAGCTTGCGAGGATCGACGACGTTGCCGAGCGACTTGCTCATCTTTTCGCCGTCGACCGTCCACCAGCCGTGGGCGAGGATCTTTTTCGGCAGCGGCAGGCCAGCGGCCATCAGCACGGCCGGCCAGTACACGGCGTGGAAGCGAATGATTTCTTTGCCCATCAGGTGGATGGCCAGCGGGTGCTCGTGACTGCCCCAGAACGCCCGTGTGCGCTCGCTCCCCTGCAGCGCCGAGAAGTAGTTGCTGAGCGCGTCGATCCACACGTAGATGACGTGTTTTTCGGATCCCGGCACCGGCACGCCCCAGCGGAACGAGGTGCGCGAGACGGACAGGTCTTTGAGCCCGCCCTCGACGAAGCTTCTGACCTCGTTCATGCGTCGCCGCGGCTCGATGAAGTCGGGCTGACGGCTGTACAGGTCGAGCAGCGGCTGCTGATACTTCGACAGCCGGAAGAAGTACGAGTCCTCGCGCACCATCTCGACCGGGCGCTTGTGATCCGGGCAGAGGTTGCCCGGCAGCAGATCTTTTTCGAGGTAGAAGCCCTCGCAAGCGACGCAGTACAGGCCCTCGTAGTGGCCGAGGTAGACCTCGTCACGCTCGACCAGGCGGCGCCAGATGTCCATCACCACCTGCTCGTGACGCGGCTCGGTGGTGCGGATGAAGTCGTCGTGGCTGATGTTGAGCTCGCGCCAGGCGGCGCGGTATTCGTCGGCGATGCGGTCGGTAAAGACCTGCGGCGTGACGTGGGCGGCTTCGGCGGCGCGCTCGATCTTCTCGCCGTGCTCATCCGTACCAGTCAGGAAATAGACCCGGTCGCGGCCGCGGCGCAGGCGCTCGTAGCGGGTGATGGCATCGCCGACGATGGTGGTGTAAGCGTGCCCAATATGCGGCACGTCCGAGGCGTAGTAGATGGGCGTGGTCAGGTAGTAGAGCGAATCGCGGGATACATCCGACATCGGCCGCACGATATACAGAGCGCGGAGCGCCCGTCAACGCCAAGGCCCCCGCGCGACTTTGGCTGGAGCTGGCTACCGTCCGGTGGAGCTTTTACGGGAGGGTTTCGAGGGCGATGAGGGAGACGAGAGCAGAGCGGCGCGCGGGTCGGGCGGTGGACAGCGCCGCCGAGGCTGGGCGAGCTAGCGCTTCTGACCGCCGCCCGGGACGTGTGGCGACTCGCCGAGCGCTGCTTTGGCCGCTTCCATGATCCCTTCCCCGAGAGTGGGGTGGGGATGAATGGTCAGGGCGACATCTTGCAGGAAGGCACCCATTTCGAGCATGAAGGCACCTTCGCTGATCAGATCGGTGGCGTTTGGCCCGACGATGTGCAGGCCCAGAACTTGGCCGGTGGCGTCGTCAGCGACGATCTTGACGAAGCCGTCGGTCTCCATTCCGGCGACCGAGCGACCGAGCGCCGCGAAGTTATAGCGACCGGTGCGCACCTTGTGCCCCGCTTCGGCCGCCTGCTTCTCGCTGAGGCCGACGCTGGCGATCTCGGGGTCGGTGAAGATGACGGCTGGAATGGCGACGACGTCCATCTCGGCCTTGTGACCGGCGATGACTTCGGCCGCGACCTCGCCTTCGCGCGAGGCCTTGTGGGCCAGCATCGGCTGGCTGGCCACGTCGCCGATGGCGAAGATGTTGGGCAGGTTGGTGCGCTGCTGCCGATCGACGGGCACAAAGCCACGCGAGTCGACCTTGACGCCGATCTCGGCCAGGCCCAGGCCCTCTGAGTTCGGGCGACGGCCCACCGTCACCAGGATGTGATCACACTCGATGGCCAGCTCTTTATCTTTCTGGCCTTCGGCAGCGCGCGGCACGACCCACAGCTTGAGCCCGGTCGGCGTCTCTTCGTAGCGCAGCGCCTTGTGCAAAAGGTGCGACTCGATGCCCAGCTTCTTCATCTTGCGGGCGACGACGTTCACTAGATCGGGATCGTTTCCTGGCAGCAGCTGATCGGTGTACTCAACGACGCTGACCTTGGCGCCGAGCTTGGACCACATGATGCCCAGCTCAAGCCCGATGTAGCCGCCGCCGATGACCGCGAGGCGCTTCGGCACGTCCGGCAGCGACAGGCCGCCTGTCGAGTCGTGGATGCGCTTGTTGTCGACGGGGAAACCCGGGACGGTGATCGGCCGCGAGCCGGTAGCGACGATGATCTGGTCGGCTTCGATCGTCAGCTTGCCGTCGGGGCCGTCGACTTCGATGATGCGGTTGGAGCGCAGCTTGGCGCTGCCCATCACCAGCTGCGCCCCGGCGCTCTTGAGGAGCTGACGGACGCCGCCAGTCATCTTGTCGACGACCGTGCCCTTCCACGACATCAGCTTGGCGACATCGAGGGCCAGGCCGCTGACCGAGATGCCCATGGTGTCGACATGCGCCAGCTTCTCGTACTGCTTGGAGGCGGCGATCAGCGCCTTGGAGGGGATGCAGCCGACGTTGAGGCACACGCCTCCGACGAGCTCTTTTTCGACGCAGACGACCTTCTTGCCGAGCTGTCCGGCCCGTACGGCTGCGACGTAGCCGCCAGGGCCCGAGCCGATGACAGCGACCTCGGTACGAATGTTTTGCATGGTGGATTCCTTCTAGTAAGCGCCCCGAGATTACTCACAGCCGTTGCTTTCGCCTAGGGGGCAGATGCCACGCGGCGCTCAGCGACGGAATTACGCGGACTTCCTGATGGCTGGAAAGCGGGCTCGGAATGCCCCGTAGGGTTAGGGGATGCGGAAGACCAGCTCGTCGGCGTAGCCCTGGATGGTGCCGGATGAGGTGATGCGTACCTGCAGGTTGCCGCCGGTGGGCACGGTGCCGCTGGCCCGCAGCTCGAACCAGCCGTTGGTGGGGTTCTTCAGCGAAACCGTCGGTGCGACGATCTTCTTGGCGCCGTTGTCAAAGACATCGAGGCCAATCTCGCCCCCCGAACCGACCGAGGTCACGTTCACCCAGCCCGAGACGAGGAAGGTCTTGCCCACGTCGCTGCCGCGCATCGCGTCCTGGATGAGGACGTTGGCGTTGGCGCCTTGGCTACTGCTGATCGAGACCGAGCGCTCGCCGCAGTAGCGCTGCGAGGACACGACGTCGTAGGTGGTGGTCTGGCTGTCGCCGCAGCAGCCGTGCCAGCCCGGGATGGTGCTGCTACCCGTACCGAGGTTTGTCGTCGAGCCGCTCAGGCTGGCCTCGAACCCGGGATTCATCAGCAAGTTGCCGGTGACGGCGGTGCAGACGGGCGCCATGTCCCGCTCGACGCCGGCTAGATCCGGTGGCGTACCCTCGGTGCTTTGCGTCGCAGGTGCACAGGCGAGAGCGAACAGCGAACAGCTCACGAGCAGACGAAGACCCATCGTAGCGGTCGGCAAGCGCATCGTTTTTCCCCCTGGTCCGCAGAATACCAAAGCTGGCGCAGTGCGCGGGGATGCAGTCGTTTGCGCGGTGCTCGTGAGGCTGCAGGCACGCTCTGCCTCGGTCGAGCCGCTCCTCGGTCGGCACCGCAGCCGGGGCCCTGTATGTCGCTGTCGCGACGCTGTGGCCTAGGGGCGAGCATTCGTGATAAGAACGAAGAGTCTTGACCGTCTCAGACACGCCTCAACGCAGCGTTCCTCGCTCCGGCGGTATTCAGCTGGCGGCGCGGGGTACAGGCGCATGGCTGCTGTCGCTGCGCGAGAGGCAGGCCTGGGCAGCTGGCACCGTCCAGCAGCTTGAGGTCGAGATCCTTTTTCCCGTCGCCCAGAGCGGCGTGGTGGTTGCCAGCGAGAGCTTCGGTCCCCCCAGCGGAGCCGCGGCGGCCGCGCTCCGCCGTCGTCGGGGGCGGGTGCGACGAGCCGAGCTGTGCATCGATCAAGCGAGCTTGAACCGTGCCCTAGCGCTGCCGCCCATCCGCCCACCGAGTCGCTTGCCGCCGTTCGAGCGCCTGCACGCCTGCATCGAAGCGAGCGACTATCCCTCGCTGCTCTTGGTCTTCCGCCTGCCGATCGACGGCAGTGCACCGGCCGCTGGGGTGATGCCGGTGGACGCCGCGCCGCCCAACGACCAGGCAGTCCGACCAGGAGCTTCTGAGCACGAGTCGGTGACCGGCTGTGCCCGCATCGCGATCCGTCGGGCTCCGACCGGCTATCACGACGCGGTCTTCGGGGTCAGCGAGCTCCTGCTGTTTGCCCCTTGCCCGTATCCAGCGCCGCTTGTTGCGCATGCTCTCCTGCAGCGGCTCGCCGCCGCACTTCTCGCCTATCGCCCACCCGACTGGCCGCCAGTGCAGCTACCAACGGGCCCCTCCTCGCTGGGGCTGCATCTGTGGCTGACGCCGGGCCTCTCAGAGCTGCGGCTAGAGCTCTTGCACGATGCGCTGCTCGACACGCTGCCCCGCCATGGGTACCGCGCCGCCGATCCCACCACCGCGCCGCTGTCGGAGCTGTCCTGCGAGCCAGGTCGCCTGCTCTTGCGTTATGCCGGCGAGGGGGGGCGAGGCCTCTCCTATGCCGATCTCGACGAGCGGCCCCGCAGTAACCCGGTCATCGATGGCTCGGCTGCCCAGCTTGGCGCGCCGCTGCCGGAAGTTATCCGCATCGCCGACCACCTGGCGTACGGGGGCGATATCGTGGCGGCCCTGGCGGCGTACCGCATGGCGGCGGCGAGTCCCGCCCTCGCCAGCTTGGCGCGCACCCGCCGCTTACAGTTTCTGGCCAGTGCCCCGCCCTGTCACGACGAGGCGGCGTCGCTAGCGGCTGAGCTGCACAAGGACTCGCCGGGGGCCGCAGTGCCGCTCTTGGTGCTGGCCGCGATCGCTGCTGAGCGGGGTCAGGACGAGGCCGCGTCCGACTCGTATCGCAACCTGGCGATGGCGCGTGAGCAGCATCCCATCGTCCGGGCGCTGGCCTACTACGCTGCGGCCCGCCAGCTTGGCACCTCGAAGCCGCAGGCTGCGGTGAGCTTGGCCGTCGAAGCCGAGGGGATCCTCACCCCCCTTGATCTCGACGACGAGCTGCGCGTTTTTCTGCGCGGCTTGGCGGTGGATGCCCGAGGCCGTCTGCGTCCGCCGGCCGGCCAGAGTGGCACCGCCTTTGCCCCCGTTTCCGCAGGTAGTCCGTCGGAAGACTGCCCACCGCCCGCTTCAGCAGTCAGCCTCACGCAGCGCCGAGAACTCCTGCCCACCCGCCTCCTGCAAGCCCTGCAACACGAAGAGCCAGCCGCCGCCCTGCGGCAGGTCGAGGCAGCGCTGGCGAATAGCGCGCCGGGCATGGTGCAGACCGATCCCGGCTGGCTGCCTCTGCTCTTGGCGGCGGCACAGCTCTGCGTTGGTCAGGGTGAGATCGAGCGTGCGCGCGCCCTCTTGACGCAAGCCGGCCCGCACACGGAATCCCTGCGCATGCGGGTCCGTCTGGACTGGCCCGAGCTTCTCGCCGCTGAACCGGGAAGCGCGGCCGACCTGCTGCCGGTCCTGCGTGCTCTGCAGCTCCAGAAATCCGCCACCCCCGACGAACTGCGCGGCCTGGCTCGTCTACTGACCCTGCGTGGCGAGCACGCCGAGGCCATCACTGCCCAGCGTCAAGCGGGCGGGGATCCCGATGAGCTGTTGGCTGTGCTCGAAGCCGCCGGGCGCTTCTCGGACCTGCTGCGGGCGCTGCGCATTCACGCCGAGCTGCGACCGGCCGATGCGTCGCTGCTCTACCAGCAGGCGGGCAATGTCGCCGAGCAGCAGCTGGATGACCGCCCCCAGGCGGCAGCGCTGTGGCAGCGAGCCGCCGAGATCGCTACCAGCGCTGGCAACGACACCAGCACCGACGTCGCCGAGTCGACCGCCATTCTATGGTTTCACGCCGGGCGCCTCTGGCGCGAGTGCGGTGAGCTAGATCGAGCCTATGCCGCGCTCGGTCAGGCAGTCGCCCGCGGGGGACGCGATCTGCCGCGCGCTCAGCTCATGCTGGCCGATCTGGCCTATGCCCTGCGTGATCCCGAAGCCGCGATGTTCTACTACCGCCAAGCGCTGCACGCCGGCCAGGTGCCGGTCACGATGCGGGCGACGGTGTATCTGCGCCTCGCCGAGCTGTCGCGTCAGCGCGAGGACGGCCATGGCGAGGAGCAGTCGCTGGCCAGCGCCGTGGAAGCCGGCGGTGGCGCCGATGCCTGGCCCCGCCTGGCTGATCTATTTGCCCGCCGGGGCGATCTGCAGCGCCGATCGATGGCACTTGTGGCCTGGGCCGATCACCTGCCGGAAAATGATCGTCCGGCCCTGCTGTTCGATGCCGCGGCCTCAGCACCAGACCTTGTGTTGTCCCGTATCGATGAAGAGCTGGTGCGGCTGCACGCTGATGACGAGGCGGTGCGTGATCGCGTCCTGGCCCGTTTGGCCGCCAAGAATGACGTGACTGCCCGCCTGCAGATCCTGCGCTACGACGTCGGGCGCAGTCACAGCAGCCGCAAGCGACGTCACGCGCGCGAGCTCGTCGAGCTCTCGCTGCAGGTCTCGGACTACGATGCGGCGGTTTACGGCTGGCTGGCGATTCTCGACGCCATCGAAGCCGATGCGGCCGCTGCGGGGGCGGTGGCGCAGGCCAGCCAAGCCGCAAGCAGCGACGAAGCCATCACCGTTCCGCGGGCACTCCTGCCGGAAAACGGCGTCCAGGCCTTCTTGGGCTTCTGGCGGACCCTGCAGCGCGCCGGCCACCGCCTCAACGTCACCGCGGGGGACCTGGCCGAGCTCCGCGAGCGCATGGTCCGTCTGGGATCGCTGCCCGAGCTGCTGGAGCGCAGCGATCGCATGCTGTCGCTGCTGGGCTCTGAGCCGTCCGGTGAAGCCCAGGTCCGAGCGCTGCGTTGGCAGGTCGCCACTCTTGCTGAGCTTGTCGGTGAACCTCTGCTTGCGGCGCAGCGCTACCTGCAGTTGTGCAGCGGGCCGACATCGGATCGCAAGGCCCTGACCGCGTTCCGCACCCTCTGCCGAGCCCTGGTGAAGAGCGGCCAAGCCAGCACCCTGCTCGCGCTGATCGAAGGCGAGGGGCACAAGCCTGGGATCTCGCCCGCCGGTCAGGCCCTGCTGCGCGTGGCGCAGGCCGAGGTCCAGCTGTTCCTCGGGCGAGCCGCGGAAGCCGAGGGCCTCTTGGCGAGCGCGCTGCAAGCCCTGCCAACCTGTGGTCCGGCGCACGCCATGCTGGGCATGCTGCTTTCAACGGCCAGCGAGGTCGAGATCAGCCAGCGCGGCCTGCAGCACCTCCTTTACGCCGCGTATGCCCCCGATGTCGCAGCGCCTGAGGCGGGGGAGTGCGCGCTCCTTGCTGCCGATCTCTTGGCCGCCGCGGGCATCACCGAGGCCATCGAGCTCTCGCTCCTGCAGGGTGAAGAGTTCGTCGAGAAGAGCTTCAGCGACCGCGCCTCGGCCGGCACTTTCGTCGCCATTCCCGCCGATTTTTTGTCGACTCCCTCGATGGACGAGGCCGTCCCGGTCAACATCATCGATCCGGTCAGCGATCCGCTGCGGGCCCGCGCAACCGCGGTTCCCGAGGGGCAGGGGGCGGTGGTGCCGCTCCTCCTTGGACCGGAAGAGCTGCTCTTGCACGCCGGTGCCCTGCTGCCGGGCGATCCCCGACCGATCGAAGGTCTGCTGGGTCTGAGCTGGACGCGAGGTCAGGACAGCGTCGCGCTCGAGTGCTGTGAGCGTCTGCTTGCCTTGCCGAGTATCAGCGCTGACCCCGCCGAGCGGGCACGGCTGCACCTAGAAAAGAGCCATGTCCACCTGCGGCTAGGCCAGCCGTCAGCCGCCGAGGCCGCGCTGCGTCAGGCACTGCTTGACGCGCCCAACTCCCTGCCGGCGGTGCGTGGTCTGCGTCAGCTCTTGCTCGCACCGCGCACGGCAACCGATGGCGAGGTGCGGCCGCTGGCCGGAACACACAAGCGCCTGCTCGAAGCTCAGGATCTTCTGCAGCGCGAGCTGCTGCTGATTCAGCCGACCTCGCCCGGGGCGTCGCCTACCGTCGAGCCCGCGGATCGCCTGGCACCGGCCGAGCTTTACTTTGAGCTTGGCGAGGTCGCGGCCAAGCTTGGCGAAGAAGAGGCGTCGCGCGAGTGGTTTCGTCGCGCCGGGCTGCAGGGGCTGGCTCGCGGCTTCGTCCGTCTGTCAGAGCTCTTGGCCCAGGCCGAAGACTGGCTTGCGGCGGCGGATTTCGCGGGCCGGGCAGCCCTGCTGTCCTCGGGTAGCGGCGACGTCGCAGGTCGCGGACAGCTGCTGCTTATCGCTGCCGAATACGCGCTGCGCGCCGACGACGAGCTGCGGGCCCGCGAGCACCTGAGCCAGGCGTTAAGTTTGGGCGGCGAGGAGGCAGGGGAAGCCGAAGCGCGCCTACTGTCGCTGGATGGCGGTCACGATCCCGAGCGTCGTCGTCGCTCACTGGAGCGTCGCCTGCAGCAGGCCGGGCCGGGCGTCGAGCGCATCGAGCTGCAACATCGCCTGCTGCTCCTGTGCTGCGAGCAGTTTGATCGCGACGCCATGGTCTCGCACGCGGTGGCTCTCCTGCGCGATGCGCCCGGGGATGGCATTGCGCTGTGCGCTCTTGCGGAAGATGCCATCGAGCGGGGCCAGATGGACGCCGCGGCCGAGCGCTTGGCTCTGCTCGACGTGCTGCCGGTCGGCTATCCGCGTATCGGTCGACTCCTCGCCTGGCTGGCCGATCAGCATGAGCGCCGCGGGGCCCATGAAAAGGCCGCGACCGCCTATGAACAGCTGCTGGCCTTGGGTGAGCGCAGCGATGACATCACGGCGATTGAAGACGCGCTGGAAGGGCTGGCTCGGCTGGCTGAAGAGCGCGGGGATCTGGCCGCCGCCCTGCGCCTCTTGCGGCGCCGCTTGCCGTATCTACCACCGGACTCATTGACCGCCCGCTCGACGCTGCGGCTGCGGCTGTGCGATCTGGCGTTGGCGCTTGGTGATGTCGCCGAGGCCCGCTCGCAGCTCTTGGCGATCCTCAGCGAACAGCCGCAGCAGCGCAGCGCATTGGTCAAGTTACTTGACGTATATCGTCGCGGCGAGCTGCGTCCGTTCGAGATCCAGGAGTCGCTTTCGATCATCGACAAGCTGCTCGATTTGGCGATGACTCCGGGCGAGCGCGCCGAGTGGCTCTTTGCCCGCGGCGAGCTCTATGAGCGATCCCTACACGACCTCGTGCGGGCCCGCGCCGACTACGAGCGCGCCATCGGTCAGTGGCCTGGCCATGCCCGCGCGCTGCGCCGTCTCCTGTACTTGGCGGCTCGGCGAGCCGACGGTGAAGACATCGTGAGGCACCTCGGAGGCCTGCAGCGCGCCAACGCCTTCCTGGGCGAGGTGCAGCACGTGACCGCGCTGGCGTTAACGCTGCCTACCGAAAGCGCCGATGCTGAGACGCTGCTCGCGCGGCGGAAGCAGGCGCTGGCTCTGCTTGAGAATGTCGAGCTAGAGGACATGGCCGAGGCGCTCTCGCTTCTGGGGGCCGATGCGCTGCGGCAGCCCAAGGTTGCGCAGCGGCTGCGCGATCTGCGCTCGCTCGACGCGCCGGTGGCGGTGGCGCTGCAGGCGCTGGGAGGCGATGCCAGCGGCCTGGCCCAGGCGCTGCTTCTGCGTCTGCGGCGGGCCGATGGCAGCCTGCGCCTCTCGGTGCTGTCGGCGCTGGCACTACTCTCCGAGCGGCTGGGGATGGGGGCGCAGATGCTCTATCTGTCCACCCAGGCCTTCGTCACCGGGCTGGGCAGTGCCGGGGCAGGCGACGAGGCCGCCGCGAATCGGGGGGCGGGTTCACTGCGGATGTTTTTTGCGCCGCAGTCGCTCGATGACCTGGGATCGCTGCCTGTACCCGAGGCCGCGCTGGAAGCCGCGCTGGCCCGCCTGCGCCCGCTGCCGACGGAACTTGTGCCGTGGCAGACCGCGCTGTCGCTACTCGGGCGCTATCTGCTGGGGCTACAGGGGGCGCCGCTGCGGCTGTCGCACGAGTGGAGTGAGCTTCTGCTTGAGCTCTCGCGCTCGCTGGGGCTGGGTGCCGTCGAGGTCGCGCTGCTGGATGACGAGGAGCTAGCGCCAAGTGAGCAGCCAGCGGCCTGCGACCCCAGCCGCCCGGTGCGCCTGCGCCTGCTGCGTCGCCTGACCCAGCCGGGTAGCGAAGGGCTGGCCCGCTTTGCAGCGCTGCGCGCCCTGCTGCTCCTGCGCAGCGGTGTGGCCTTGGTGCAGAACGCTGCTGTGGGGCCCGAGCGGGTTGGGGGTCTATTACGGGCGGCGATTGCCCTGTGGCTCTCGGGCGGGGGCGAGGGGCCGGGCCTGGATGACCTGCGGCAAAGCGAAGCCGACTGGTTGTCCACGCTGCGCGCCAGTGCCCTGCATCCTGACCACGGCAGCGGCGTGATTTACGAAGCCCGTGGCGAGTCGGAAGCGCTGCGCTACTGCTTTTCCCGGTTGGCTGAAGATGCAAACTATTTGCATTCAATCTGGCCCGCCCTGCGCGAGAGGCTCATCCTGGAAGCCAACGCGCGAGCCCTGGGACAGCTCGGTGATCTTCGGGCAGCTCTATCGGTGCTGACCCCACCGGGGGCCGATACGAGTGCTCGCCTGCAGGCGCTGATGCAGGGACCGGCCGCTGACCTTTTCGCGATCGCAAATGCAATCTATTTGCAGCTGTAATCGACGCTTAGGCCACCCCTTCCGCCGCTAGATCCCGCCGCAAGGGGCGAGCGGTTTCATCCTCGGGGGGCTGTGTTAGGGTGCCGCCAGGAGGATTTGATGGATACCTGGAAGCAGTTGGACGTGAGCAGTGGGCGACGTCGGTGGTCGCTGGGAATGGGCACCGCTTCGGCGCTGGGGCTCTTGGTGCTGGCGACCTGTGGCGAGGACGGTCGCGGTGGGCTAGGGGTGGCTGGGCGGCCGCAGGGTCTCTCGGCGGATCCGGAAGCGGGGGGGAGCGAGGCGGTCGTCCCCGGCTCGGACGTTGCGCGGCCCCGCGTGCTGAAGTCGCTGGATGTCGCGCCCAGCAGCCCGGTCATCCTGGTGGACCTCGGCAAGTCGGCTTCGCGCACGTTCAAAGTGATCGCTCGCTACGCCGATCGTTCGACGGCCGACGTATCGAGCCTGGCGACCCTGAGCATCGATGATGCGACGCTGGCCACAGTGGTCGGCAATCGCTTGGATTCGACGATTCGTTCGGCCTCCGGGGTGGCGTTCGCCAACCTGAGCGTCCGCTACCGCGAGGGCACCGTCGAGCTTTCGCGCACCGTGCCGCTGATCTTCGCCTTCCTGCGAGCCAGCGGACCCAGCCAGGATGTCTTTTTGACCCTGCCCTACGGTGGCGATCCCGCCTCGGCGACGCTGTCGAGCGGTAGCAGCGTGCAGTCGCTTGATGCCTTCTTCGCCGTCGATACCACCGGCAGCATGGGTGCGGCGATCAACAACATCCGCACCAGCTTGGCCGGCACGGTGCTGCCAGCGGTCAAGGCGGCGGCAGCCCGGGATGCCTGGTTCGGCGTCGGCGCCATCGAGGACTTCCCGTCTGGATCGTTCGGTTCGGCGGGCTGTTACGGCGGGCCGGATGACCAGCCGCTGATTCTGCTGCAAGCGATGACTTCGGACTTGGTCAAGACGCAAAACGGGGTGCAGGCGCTGCTCCGCGGGAGCTCTCCTCGCGGCTGTGGTGCCGATACGCCGGAAGGGCAGATGGAGGGGCTCTATCAAATCGCCACCGGCGCCGGCAACGTGGTGTCGGGCGTGGTGAATATCCCGCCGCACATGGGCACCGGTCGCGGCGGCGTCGAATTCCGCAGTGGCGCGCTGCCAGTGGTGGCGATGGTGAGCGATGCCTCGTTCCACACCAAGGGCGAGAGCGGTCGCACGTGCTTCGGTTCCTCGCTTGAGTACTCGGCAGCCACCGCGATGGCCGCCCATACCCGCAGCCAGACGGTGACTGCACTTAAGAACGTCTGCGCTCGCGTGGTCGGGGTGTCGATTGTGACCGGTAGCGAGGCAGGCTGTGTCGCCACCGATGATCTCAACGGCTTTGCCGTTGCGACGGGGGCGGTGGTGCCGCCGCAGGCTTGGGATGTCGGGACGCGCCCTGCTGCTTGCGCTGCCGGGCAGTGCTGCACGGGAGTGTCCGGTGCGGGTGAGATGCCCGTCGCCCCGGACACGTGCGCGCTTGTGTTCAAAGCCCAGGCTGATGGCTCGGGCGTCGGGACAGGCGTCGCCGCGGCGGTTAGCCAGCTGGTGCGCTTTGCGCCCATCGACGTCGATACTAAGAAGAGCGGCACGACGATGAGCGAGGACGGTACGCGGCTGCCTGCCGGCCATGACAGCGCGGACTTCATCACCGCGGTGACGGCACTCGATGGCACCGCGCCGAGTATGCCGGCCGGGCTGAAGGCGCCGACGGCGGTGGGGGACCACTTTACCGGTGTGACGCCCGGCTCGACCCTGCGCTTTACGATCCAGGGCAGGAACGACTTCGCCCCGGCCGGTGCCACGCCGCAGGTCTATCGCGCCAAGCTGCGCGTGCAGGTCAGCGCCTGCGCTGAGCTTGAAGATCGCGAGGTCTTCATCCTCGTGCCCGCCGTCTAGCACCTCCTGACCAGCCCGCCAGCCACGTCGGGGAATTTGCCTGGGATTGGGCAGTGGGCGATACAATGCACCCTATGGCTGCGCTGCGTGTGCTCTTGCTAGATGACGACGCTTGGACCTTCGAGGTCGCGAAGAGCGTACTCGGACGACGTGGCCATACCGTGCAGCAGGCAGCGACGCTGGCGGCAGCGCGGGCCTACGTGCCGCTCCTCTTGCCGGACGTCCTTTTGGTCGAGCCGGCCGTCGCCCCGAGCGCTGAGCTTTCGGCCTTTCTGCGGACCCTGCCGCCCGCCGTGGCGGCGATGGGTGTTGGGCCGACTCTGAGTGGGGGCGAGGACTTGGCGCTGGCCTGCGATCCGGTGGTCGTGCTGCTGACCAGCCTGGTCAGCGACGACAATCGGCTGCGTGGCTTGCCGGCCGAGGGCTGCCTGCACAAGCCATTTCGCTTTGCCGAGCTAGACCGCGTGGTCGAGCAGGCTCTCGCGTCTCGTCGTGGACGAAGCGGAGAGTACGGTCCGGCGTTTGCCGAATCAGGTGCGGCGGGAGCGATGGGGGGCGTACATGGCTCGCTCGATCAGCTGAGCCTAGCCAGCCTGCTTACGATGATCGAAATGGAGCGCAAGAGCGGTATCCTTCTCCTGCGGCGCGGCAGCCAGAGTGCCCGACTGTATTGTCGTGAAGGCCGCGTGCTGGCCGCCCGGCTGTTCACCGCCACCGCCCCGACGACACTCTCTGGGATCGACGTTGTCTACAAGCTGCTCACCTGGACCGATGGCCGCTTCGACTTCAGCAGCGTGCCCGTGCGCCTCGCTGGTGATGGGGCCAAGGGACGCTCTGCCTTCGTCGGAGGAGGTGCCATCGGCGGCAGCAGTGACCCTTCCCTGGGGGCGGTCGACCGCGAGCTGGACATTCCCATCACGCACCTGCTTTTGGAAAGCGCCCGTCGTCGCGATGAAGGCCAGAGCGAGCCTGCTGCCTATTCTGGCGCTTAGCCTGGCGGTGGCGTGGCCGGCTCTGGCTGCGGCCCAGGCGGCTCCAGCGGTGACCAATCCGCCCCCGACGCCAACCTGGCGGGTGGCGCCAAGTCCGCCTCCTGCGCCCCCGTCGGCCCCGCCGTCGACGGCGGCCCCCGCACCCGAGGCGGTTGTCGTCGAGCCCTCGACGCTAACCCCCCCGCCAGCCGAGAGTGTTGCCCCGGCTCCCGTCGGTGCTCCGTCTGGGCTTTCGTCACCAGATGCCATCTCGGGTGCGGGGGCCACTGGCCCAGATCCCGTGCTCGCGGCTCCGCGTACCGTCAACAAGCGTCGCTACAACATGGCGCTGTTCGGCGGCGCGCTGCTCTTGGCGAGCTATACCGCCGACCGCCTACTGATGGGCGACCTGTCAAAGTCGGGCGTCGCCTGGGTGCCGCTTGTGGGTCCGTGGTTTCTTCTGGACCTGCAGCAGCGGCAGCCAGTGCCCAACGCCGCCACTCTGGTCTTTCTGAGCCTTGACGGTTTGCTGCAGGCCGGAGGCTTGACGATGACGGTCCTGGGCTTGGTCCTGCGTGAGCGTCGCTTGACGGTTCGGCTGGCCGCCCCGACCCCGGCCACTAGCCCCAGCCCTACGCCGGCCGGCGCGCCTTAGTCGCCCCCAAGGTGCAGCGGCCCGCCGGCGCTGACTTACCGCAAATTCTGCGAATATCCGTCGCTAAACCCCTCCCAGACGGCCCGAAGCAAGGGCTAAATCTTTGAAATAAATTTGTTTTTTTGATCACGGAAGTTCTAGTCAGAGATTGCGCTTCCGGGGTATGCTCACCCCATGGGCCCCAGGTCAGTTGCCAGCACGCTGCCACAGGACCTCCTGCCGCAGATGCGTGCTCTTGCCGAGACGGTCTGGCGGTTGGTTCGCCGTGACCGCAGCCAAAGCGCCGTCCACCTCATTAGCCGCGTGCTCGGCGAGCTCGACCTGTCGGGTCAAGAGTCGAAAGCTCAGAGCAAAGAGCAGCGCGCCTATCTGCTGAACCTG
The DNA here is from genome assembly GCA_937952145.1 of uncultured Myxococcales bacterium. GTDB lineage: Bacteria > Myxococcota_A > Polyangia > Palsa-1104 > JAEUJZ01 > JAEUJZ01. Next base: position 9,070 of record CALFYE010000122.1, on the reverse strand, counting down.
CGCGGTGTCATCCTGGCGCAGCGTGGGCAGGGGGACGAGTCGCTGGCCGATTTGCTGAGCGCGCATCGCGAGCTGCCGCAGTGGCCAGTGCCGCTATACAACCTGGGCTTGGCCTACAAGCACTCCCGACGCTGGAGCGAGTCGGCCGAGATGCTGGAGCAGGCCACCGCCAGTCTGCGTCTCAAGGGCGGGCGCTTGGCGTCGGTGCTGGGGCAGGGTACGGGCCTGCAGCGGGCGGTCGGCTGGAACCTGGGCATTGCGCTGACGGCCATCGGTCGCTTGGCGGCTGCGCGGGAGGCTCTTTCGGGCTTTAACGTGTCCACGCCGCGCGCCACGGGCGGGGACCTGGGCCTGGCACAGCTGTCGCTGCCGACCCAGGGACCGTACTCGATCGAGCGTGTCTGGGTGCAGCGCATCGATCCGGTGCGGGCCCGCATCCTGAGCGTGGTACGGTACGGCGCACCATGTCAGTTTGGCGACATCGTGCTAGTCGATAACAGCTCCTATCAGACCGGCTTCAGCGACGGTCTGCAGAGCAACGAAGCGGAAGAGGGCGAGGCCGAAGAGGGGCAGAACGGCCTGGTCTTCCTCGACGCGTTGGAGTCAGCCGGCTACGTGCTGCATGTCGTGCAGGGCGGTGCCGCGACGCCGGGCCAGGCGATGGCGCTCACCGAGCGCATGCGTGAGGCGGGGCTGCACATCGAGGTCTGGTCGCTGACCATGCGGCTGCCGGGTAGCAACCAGAGCAGTAGCGAACCTAGCAGCGACGAGCGAGGCGCACCGCTCTGTGCCGGGCTGGTGCTGCCGATGGGCGGTAACCAGGCCACGGGCACGCGCTGGCCTGACGCCGATTCGCCGATTAGCCACCTGCAGGGAGTTCCCGTTGCTGAGCACGCAGTGTCAGCGATAAACCTGGCGAGCAATGAGCTGTCGGTGCCGCTTTACGCCCCGACGCTCTTGGCGGCCGCCGGCGATGAGCTGGGAGCGGCCCGGCACCGCAAGGCGCTGCGCCGCGGCCTAGTCAGCCGCTAAGCAGGGACGGCGATGGCGAGAGTCGGCGAGGTCTGCCGCGCGCTCGACACCGCGCCAAGCGTCATCCCCGCCGGAGCCGTCGTTCGATCTGCTGCCAGCACCACGGCGCTGGGCCTGGGGCTCGCGGTCCTCGACGACCTGCGTGCCTGGGGGCTGCGAGTCGGGGTGCATGCACTCGGCGGACGTGGCCGCGCGCTGATCCGTCAGCCGGTGCGGCGCGTCGTGGTCTTCGGCTCACTGAGCATTGCGCTGGCGCTGCTCATGGTCTGCACCGTGCCGCTGGTTCTCTTGGCGGTGTCGCCGCTGCTGCTGGGCGTGCCGCATCTCGTCGCCGATGTGCGCTACTTGGTGGTGCAGCCGGGCTATCACCGTCGGTTGTGGCTAGCACTGCCGGTTGCAGCGGTGCTGCTCGGAGCCGCGAGCGGCCTGGGCATGCGAGCGGGGCTTTCGGCGATGGCGGTGACCCTGCTCCTCGCCAGCCGGCGCGCCCACGACTCGCGCTGGCGCTCTTTTCTGCGTCGCGCCCTGGGGCTGAGCCTCGTCGGCGGGCTGGCCTATCTCGGGCTGCGCAGCGATTTTTACTATCTCGATCTCGGCATGGCGCACGGGCACAACTTCATCGCCGTGGGGTTTGCCGCGCTGTGGCTTTCGCGGCGATCGTCGGCGGGTCTCCCGCGCTGGTCGCTGGCCCTTCCGGTGGTGCTGTTCGTTGGGGTGGCGGTCCTTCTGGGCTGCGGGGTGCTCTCGGCCAGCCCGGCTGCGCTGTCGCTGTTCGACGAAGATCCGCAGCTTGGCCTCGATGGCGCGCGTTGGCTCCTGGCCCCCTATCTGCCCGTCGAGCTGGGGACGCGCATCGTCCTGCTTTTTGCCTTCGCCCAGGCCGTGCACTACGGCGTCTGGCTGCGCCTTTTGCCTGACGTGGCCCGCGAGCGCGACACGCCGCGAAGTTTTTCCAGCAGCCTGGCCGCCCTGAGGAGGCAGCTTGGACCGACGCTGCTTGGGCTCAGCCTGCTCGTCTTTTTTGGCCTGCTGCTCTATGCGCTGATCGATCTGGCCGAGGCCCGCGATCGCTACTTCCGCATCGCGATGTTTCACGGCCACCTGGAGCTCTGCGTCCTTTCCCTCGTCTGGGTCGAGGGTCTGCCGCCCCTGTCTCGTCAGCCCCGTCGCGCAGCGTAGCGGCGGCGCTCTCGCCTAAAGGCGCTCGTAGGTGGAAAGCAGGGTGTCGCGCTCGTGCTCCCAGCACAGCCAGTTTTCGGCGACGACTCGGGCGGCGCGCTTCTTTTTCTGCAGCCCGACCGCATCGGCGTGCAGGGCCTGCAGCTTGGCGAGCAGATCGGCGACGTCATCAGGGGCAAACAGCACCCCTACGTCATATCCCTGACTCAGCGGACCGAGGATGTGGCGATTCCCTAGCTGGTCGCTGGCCACGACGCACAGCCCGGCCATCAGGTACTCAAAGACCTTGCTCGACGTTGCCAGGCGCCGGCTCTCGCAGTCGGGCAGGTGCACCGATAGGCCGATGTCGTGGTCTTCGGCAATTGCCGCCGCGACCAGGGCCTCGGCTCCCGGCAGGCGGGGCTGTAGTCGGACGCGATCGGCAATCGAGAGCTGGGCCAGGCGGGCTCGTAGGGCCGCCTCGTCGCGCACACCGCCACGCAGGGTCAGCTGGGCCTGCGGCAGCCGCGCCACCGCCTGCAGCGCCGCATCGAGTCCCGGCTGATCGAGCCCCACCCAGCTGCCGTGCAGCAGCAGGCGCAGCGGTCGCTCAGCAAGTGGGGCCACCGACGGGGCAGTGTGGGCCCGCGCGACGGGCCAAGGGACCCGGGCGGGCAGGTTGTGTAGGGCCTGCGGCGGCGTAATGCCGTAGCGACGGGCCAGCTCGCCCCCCAAGAGCGCGTTGACGGTAAAGTTGGCGGCTGCCCCGGGCATCAGGCGCGCCTCGACCTGCGTGCGGGCCGTCCGGTCAGCGGGGGTCAGCGTCGGTCGCTCGTCGGCGTATAGCTCATGCGCGTCGTAGACGTAGCGCCCGCCAAGCAGGGTCGCGGCCCAGGCGGCGGGCACCAACGTATCCAGATCGTTGGCGTGGAAGATCTCCGCTCGACTGGCCAGCGCGGCGGCCAAGAGCTCGATGGCACAGGGCGCGACGGAAAGCTCAGCCAGCGGCGCGCGCGGTCCGATGGCGGTCATTGCCAGCGATGCCATCCGTCGCCGCAGGGCCGAGGTCAGCCACAGCAGCCGCGGGGTCAGGCCAATGCGCCGCCGATCGATGCGCCAGACGGTAAGCCTGGGCACGCCCGGCAGCACCGGCCCGTCGGTCGGGGGGTCGTTGGGGCCCTTGACACCGATCAGGTGTAGGCGATGTCCGGCGCGGGCCAGCGTCTCGGCGTGGCGCAGCACGCGTCCGTCGTACATGAGCGGATTGCCCGCCAGCATGCAGATTCGCCGCCGCTGCTCCGTCGCCATGATGAGCAGAATTTATCTCATGGTTGACGCCGCTTGCCGCATCTGATTTTGTCGCCGCTCTATGGAGGCAAAGATGGTCGTCCACTTTTCGCCTAGCGCCCCCCGCGCACGGCTTCGTCGTGCGTTACCGGGCCTGCTCGCGCTGGTCGGTCTGTCATCGCTCCTTTACGTCTCGTCGTGCACCAGCGAGAATTCGGCCTACTGCCCAGAGTGGAGCTTCAAGCCGGGCTGCACGCTGCCGACGGATGACGTCCCCGATCTATCGGTGAGCGAAGATCCGCGCCCCGACCTGAGCGGCCCGCAGCCCGACCTGCCGCCGGCCGATTTGGCGGTCCGTCCCGACGGCGGCGAGCTGGCGCTCGACATCGACAAGCCCGGTCCCTACAAGACGGCCACCGTCGAAGTGCCAGTCTTTGTCGGCGGTGGCAACACCACCAACACCACCGTCATCGGTCCATCTGACGACGGCACGACAATCACCTATCGCGGTGCACCCTTCCCGGTGGTTGTGCTCTCGCCGGGCTTCACGCTGGCGACGAGCTACTTCACGAACTACGGCCAGCGCCTGGCCAGCTACGGCATCGTCACCGTCATGCAGAAGGTGGCGAACGAGTTCAGCCACGCCACCTACCGCGACGACACCGTCGCCCTGCTCGACTGGCTAGAGAAGCCAACTGGATCCAGCGGCGGCAGCGTCCGCGGCCGGCTGGATACCACCAAGCTGGGCCTCGTCGGGCACTCGCTGGGCGGCACCATCAGCTTGCTCGTGGCAGCCCGCGATACCCGCGTCAAAGCGCTGTTCGGGCTGGACCCCGTCGATTCGCAGTCGGTCCCAGCCAAAGGTGAGCTGGCCAAGATCAAGCTGCCTGTTGGCGTGCCGCTGTACTTCGTCGGCGAGACGGTCTCGAAGGGCGGCGGCATGCCCTGCTCCCCCGCCGATCGCAACTACGAGATCCTGTTCGGCGCTAGCACGGCTCCGGCGGTGGCGATCACCGTGGCGGGCGCGGCGCACAACGACTTCATCGACCTGTGTGGCTTCGCCTGCACCCTCTGTCCGGGGAGCACGGCGCCCAAGGATCGCACCAACCGCCTGGCCGTCCGCTACGTCACCGCCTACTTCCTGCGCCACCTGCGCGGCGATGCCCGCGCCGAGACGTACCTGTCGGGCGGCGAGATCGGCAAAGACATCGCGGCCGGCTACGTCACGCGAACCAGCAAGTAACCCCTTCCTCTCCCCAGTCTACGTGATCTCCCGTTGATGATCGCAGGCGGTACGCAAAAATCCGGGGATAGTCCGCCCGGCGACGCGCGCTCCGCTGAGCTCCGCCAGGCCCTCGTCGCTGCCGTTGGGGCTGAGGGCGAGGTGCGCTTCGACGAGCCGCTGCATCGTCACACGACGCTGCGCATCGGCGGCCCGGCCGATGTCTGGATCGCGCCCGATACCATCGATTGCCTGCGGCGCATCCGAGCCCTGTGCCATGCCCGCGGCGTGGCGACCAGCGTGTTGGGGGCAGGCAGTAACCTGCTGGTCCGCGACGGGGGTGTGCGCGGGGTGGTGTTGTCGAGCGACCGGCTGCGGCAGCTCGACTTCGGGCAACCTGCCGAGCCCGGTGGGCCCGTCGAGGTCTACGTCGAGGCCGGCGTAACCACCGGCAAGCTGCTGTCGCAGGCGACCCGTCGCGACCTGGGGGGCGTCGAGTTTTTGGGCGGCGTCCCCGGCTCGATCGGCGGCGGTCTGGTGATGAATGCCGGGACGTATCTCGGCGAGTTCAAGGATGTGACGACGGCGGTCGACAGCGTCGCCCCCGACGGTAAGCTGGTGCATCGCCCGGCAGCCGAGTGCGGCTTTGTCTATCGCGGCTCGGCCCTGCCGCGGTCGGAAGTGATCGTCGCGGGCTACCTGCGCCTGCCGCCGCGCCCACGGGCCGAGATCGAAGTCGCCGTGCGTGCCCTGCGCGATCGTCGCAAGCAGCGCGAACCCCACGGCTTTCCCAACGCCGGCAGCTTCTTTAAGAATCCGCCCGGTGATTTTGCCGGTCGCCTGATCGAAGCGGCGGGGCTCAAAGGTACGCAGGTGGGCAGTGCGCAGGTGGCGCAGGCTCACGCCAACTGGATCCTCAACGTTGCCGACGGACCCTGCGGCTCGGCGCGCGATACGTTGCAGCTCATCGAGCAGGTGCGGCAGGCGGTGCAGCAAAAGTTCGGCGTGCAGCTAGAGCTTGAGGTGCGGCTGCTGGGAGAAGACGCGGCATGAGCGAGCCCACGGTCCCACCGCGCGACGGGCCCAGCCCCCAGAGCAGCGCCAGCACGCCGCGTCCCGGCCTGAGTGCAGGTCAGTATCGCGGGGCCCGCGTCGTGGTGCTCTGCGGCGGCCCCTCGGCCGAGCGCGCGGTCTCGCTGCGCTCCGGCGAGCGTGTCTACCAGGCGCTGAGCAGCCTAGGCTACGACGTCGGCAAGCTCGACTGGCTGGGGGCGGGTCCAGGGCGAGCCGATCTGGGGGCGCTGCTGCGCGAGGCGGGCGCCGAGGTGGTATTCCTGGCCCTGCACGGCACCTACGGCGAGGACGGCTGCGTGCAAGGGCTGCTTGAGTGCGCGCGTCTGCCGTATACCGGCTCGTCGGTGCTTGCCTCTGCTCTGGCGATGGACAAGGCGGCGGCGCGACGGGTGTTCGATCAGGAAGCGATTGCCTCGCCGCGCTGGTCGGTCTACCGCGGCCCCGCCGACGCCGCCAAGATGGGGCTGCCGGTGGTCGTCAAGCCATCGCACGAGGGCTCGTCGGTGGGCATCAGCGTGGTGCGCGAGGTGGAAGAGCTCGCCCCGGCCTTGGCCCTGGCGGGTCGGCAGCATGGCCGCATCCTCTTGGAAGAGTACGTCGTCGGTCGCGAGATCCAGGTCGCGGTGCTCGACGGACAGGCGCTGGGCGAGGTCGAGATTCGGCCGGCTACGGGCTTTTACGATTATGCGGCCAAGTATGAGCGGACAGATACGGAGTACCTGGTGCCGGCCCCGCTCTCAGCCGCCGAGCGCCAGCTGGTACATGGCCTGGCCCGTCGCGCCCACCGCGCCCTGGGCTGTGCTGGCGCGACGCGCACCGACCTGATCCTCGCTGACCACGGTCGCGCAGTGTGCCTCGAAGTCGATACCCTACCGGGCCTCACCGAGCGCAGCCTGGTACCGATGATCGCCGAGCGGGCTGGCCTGTCTTTCGCCAGCCTGTGCGAGCGAATCCTCGACGGCGCGGCGCTTAAGGCGTAGGCGGCGGCAGCCGAGCGAGCAGGGCCTGCGCCAAAGCGGCCTCCCGGCGGTGCCAGCGCGGGCTCAGCTGCAGCGCGGTCGCGAGCTCTGTCCGTGCCCGAGCACGATCGCCGCGATGGAAGGCGATGACGCCGGCGTGGTACGCCAAGCTGGGATCGCGCGTACCCAGCCGCAGCGCCGACTGCAGAGTGTGCCAGGCGGCCTCATGCTGTCCGCTGCGCTCCTGCGCCCAGGCCAGCGCATCCTGCGACCACAGATCGGGACGGCGCGTGGCCTCCGCTTCTGCTAGGCGCAGTGCCAGATCGGGCTCTTCTCCGCGACTGGAAAGGAACAGCGACAGGGTGCGTGGATCTTGTCGCTCTCCGTCGCGCAAGAGATCGGGCAGGGCAGCCTGCGCCTCGGCTGTCCGTCCGGCCATCTGCAGCGCCTCAAGCTGCAGCAGGCGCGTGCTGATCTGCGGATCAGCAGACAGAGCCAGCGCGAGCTCAGCCAGCGCTTCTTGTGCAAGCCCGGAGGCCGGCCCATCGCCATTTAGGATCAGCGCCGCCCGCGCGGCGTGCGCCGGGGCATAGCCGGGGAGCTCCGCCAGTGCGCGATCGAGGTCTGCTCGCGCTTCGACATAGCGACCGGTGCGCGAAAGCAGATCCGCCCGCTGCACATGACCGTAGGCTCGTCCTTCGGGATCGCGCGACGAGCCGGCCTCGATCGCCAGGCCCCAGAGCTCAATGGCGCCGGCGGGATCGCCGGTCAGATAGCGCAGCCAGGCCCCGCGGCTGTACGAGCGCAGGTCAGGCTTGAGATCCAGCATCGTCTGATGGGCGCGCAGCGCGGCGTCATAGTCGCCAAGCTCCAGCGCAGCATCGCCGAGTGCCCCCCACAGCGTCGGCTCGCGCGGGTGTTGCCGAAGCTGCGCGGCTGCCAGGCGATAGGCCGCATCGAACTGATGCGCGTGCAGCAGCACGGCCAGCCGAACCTGCTGCGCTCCGGCGTTGTCGGTCGAAAGGGTGAGGGCGCGCTGTGCTGCGGCATCGGCTTGGGCATAGAAGCGTTCATCGCGGCCCTGACGAGCCTTGCGCAGAAGGGCCCGCGCGAGCCCGTTCCAGGCTTCCGGATCGCTGGCCGCTGTCGTCTGCAGCCCGGCCTGCAGGAGCGCGATCTCACGATCGATCGCCAGGTTGCCAGCCACCGGAGCCAGCGCCCCCCCACCGGGTGAGAGCTCGGCTGGCGCAGCTCTCTGGCGACACCCAGCGACGATCAGCAGGGCGAAAACGACGCACCGCCGCAGACCTTGCCCGCCGCCCCGCATCCCTGTCTGGTAGCCCGCAGGCCGGTGCTGAAGCCGCTGCATTTTCTTCCTGATCTTAGCCGGTTAGCCGCTCTGTAGTATCGTGCGCCCCGGCCAATCCTCATGAACCCGCAGGCACGCGCACTGGGCTGCGCCCTTGACCCCTCCATCATCTTTTTGAACCACGGATCGTTCGGTAGCTGCCCCGAACCGGTGCTGCAAGCGCAGGACGAGCTTCGTCGGCGCATCGAGCGCGATCCGGTGCATTTCTTCAATCAGGAGCTAGAGCCGGCGATGGAAGGGGCGCGAGCCGCGATCGCGATGCTGTGCCAGGCCCGGCCCGAGGATCTGGTGCCGGTTCGCAATGCGACGACCGGGGTGGCGGCGGTGCTGGCCTCGCTGAAGCTGCAGCCGGGCGACGAGCTTTTGCGGACCAGCCACGGCTACAACGCCTGCAACAACATCCTTGCGCGTGCGGCGGAAAAGAGCGGGGCCCGCGTCGTAGTGGCGACGCTGCCGTTTCCCGTCGCGTCCGAGGAAGAAGTGGTCAGTGCGGTGCTGTCGGCGGTAAGCGAGCACACCCGCCTGGTCCTCCTGGATCATGTGACCAGCCCGACGGCCCTGGTGCTGCCGGTGGAGCGACTGGTGACCGCGCTGGCGGCGCGCGGCGTCGATACGCTGATCGATGGTGCGCACGCGCCGGGGATGCTGCCGCTCGACCTCAACCGCTTGGGCGCGGCCTACTACACCGGGAACTTGCACAAGTGGTGCTGTGCAGCGCGCGGGGCCGCGTTTTTGCACGTCCGCGCCGATCGGCAGGCGGGCCTGCATCCGGCAGTGACCAGCCATGGCAAGAACGTGCCGCGTAGCGATCGCTCGCGCTTTCTTCTGGAGTTTGACTGGCAGGGCAGCGACGACTACACAGCGTTTTTGACCGTGCCGTCGGCGCTGCATTTTCTAGAGGGTCTGCGGCTGGGCGGGCTGTCGCAGCTTCAGGCCGATAAAGATCGGAAGAGCACACGTCTGAACTCC
>CALFYE010000121.1 GCA_937952145.1 uncultured Myxococcales bacterium | reverse complement strand
TGCAGCAAGGTCGCGTTGAGGGCCTTCGCAGATTAATATGTAAACACCTTCTAAGAAGGTGTTTACATATTGCCCCCCGACAAGCTGGGGCTAAAGGATGTGATGCTTGTGACGCCACTGCCCCGGCGTGCAGTCGAACCAGCGTCGAAAGGCGCGGAAGAATGGGCTGGGCTCGGTGAATCCAACCAGCCCGGCCAGCTCGCAGGTCGAGATCGCGGGGTTCACCAGATGCTGCAGCACCAGATCGCGGCGGACCTGATCGAGGACTTTCTCGAAGCTCGTGTCCTCGGAGGCGAGCCGACGCTGGAGCGTGCGAGTCGACATCGCCATGCCCCGCGCCACGACCGCGATGTCCGGGATCGCCCCGTGCAAGCTGTGTAGCAAGCGCTGACGCAGCGCAGCGCCCACCGGCTGCAAGCTGGCCACGGGATCGACGTGTGCTAGCACCAGATCGAGCGTGCGGCGGTACTTGACGTCATCGGTGGTCAAAAGCGGGAGCGCGAGGGTCTCCGGCCCGAAGATCATCTCGTCGGTGGGCATGCCGAAGCGCACCGGGACGCCGAAAAACTCTTCGTGCTCCGAAGGATCGCCAAGCGGGAGGTGCCGGAACGAGACCGAGATCGGCTTGAGGAGTGTGCCGGTAAGCTGCCGCCCGAGCGCCAGGGGCACCGCCAGCGGCGCCTCGTGCATGGCCGGGATGCCATGGAAGCTGGGATGGGCGCGCACCGTGGGATGGGTCTCGACCGAGACCCGAACTCCCTGGGGAACGCGCGTGATGCTCCGCGAGACGATGTTGGTGGTCAGATGCTGAAAACGACTGAGGTCTCGCAGGACCTGCTCGAACGTGGCGCCGTATTGCAGGACGCGCCCGAGGAGACCGAAGCGCTGGGGCTTGAAGTGCTTGCCGATTTGTAAGCTGCTGTTGAGCTGCGGCTTGTACGAAAGGATGGCCCGCGTGACTTCGATCTGTTTCTCGTAGTGGACCGGGGCGTCCATGTCCTCGAAGACCTCCATCCCCAGTCCCACCTGCCGCAAGATGTCGCGCGGATCCAGGCCAGCCCGCATGCCGCCAACCAGAAACCCGTGCGTGATGGCAGCGCTCACAAAGGGTGCGGTGTGCTCCACGAGCCCACGATGCCAGCAATCGGCGGCGGCTCCTAGTCTCTGACCAGCCCCCGTCGGACGGCGCAGCTGCAACCCGAAGCGCGCTCGGCAGAGGGCCCAGACACGATTGGCGCTTAAAGTCAGTTCTCTGGCACGCGCGGTCATTACCCGGCGCGGCTCGTCGCTGCAGCATGGTGCTCATGACGACAAGCGCCCTTCCCAGCCAGCCCTCTTGGTCGCGTCCTCTTCACCGCCCGCTTCGCGTAAGTCAGGCGCGGGTCAGCCAGGCCGCCCGGAGCATCCGGGACGGACTGCCACGCCTGGGTGCCAGCGATGCCGAGGCCCTCTCGGGGCTCACCACGCAGCTGCGCGGGCTCTTACAAGAGCGCGAGCTTACCGCCGGCGAGATCCTCCTGCGCAGTGCTCAATACGAGGCAAGCGCTCTCGGCGAATACATTCCCGAGGTCGCCTTCGATCCCATCGCCGTCGTGCTCCGCGCCTGTGCAACCCGGAACCGCGGCCAGCGCTGGAGCCTGTGGACGACCGCGGTCCACGCAGCCCTGCGCGCCGCCAGTCCCGACGGGCCGATAGGTCTTTACGCCCTCGATCGCACCTGCTCGGACTTGCAGGTTGCGCCCCAAAAAAATCCGCATCATGACGCGGCGGATCACCGGACGCAGGTGCGAGCACAGGAGCTCGGCCTCTTGCATGGGGAGACCGGACTTGCGCGGTACCGAGCCAGCCGCTTCACCGAGCTCACCGCCACTTCTTATCCCCAGGCTTCGGCGGCGGTCTTGCAGATCGCCAACGACTGGCACTACTGGCTGTGGAGCTTTGATGACCGCACCGACATCCGCGGCGGCGATCTCGCCGTCGACCTGCCCCGCCACGAGCGCGTCGTCAGCTCGCTCCTTGAGCTCCTGGCCGGACGCGAGCTGTCGCTGACGCCCGAGGCCGCGGATCCCAATGTCCGCTATCTGGCGCTGATTCTTGCCGAGCTGCAAGCCGTGGCACCAGCCGCCTGCTGCGATCGCTTCCGCCACGCCGTGCACGAGTACCTGGTGCGTGGCTCGCTTGCGGGGGCCCGCAACTGGGCCGCCGATCACACCCCAGAGCCAGTGACCTTCCTGGGACAGCGGATCCACGAAGGGGCCTACGACACCGTGCTGCCGTTCATCGAGCTCGCCGTCGGCAGTGAGCTTGACGATGACACGGTGAACTCCGCCGCCGCCCGCCGCGCTGCGCTGCTGGCCAACCAGATCGTCGTGGTCAGCAACGACATCTTCTCGTACGAGAAGGAAGTCCTGCGCGAGGGCAACCCGAACAACCTCGTGCACGCGGTCATGGTCCACGAGCGCCGTGATCTGCCCAGCGCCTACCTGCGCGTCGTCGCCCTCGTCGAGGAATGGACGTCAGAACTGCAGACGCTGATGGCGCAGGCCGATGCCGATCTGCGCCGCTACATCAGTGGCAACTACATGTGGATCGCCGCCAGCTATCACTGGCACTTCGCCACCGGCCGCTATGCTTCGCCGACCTCGCCCTTTGCCGAGCTACGTCGCCCTTAGGTCCGCTCTGCCGCTGGGTTCGGTCCGGGGCTACCCCTTGCCGGACCACGGTCCGCGTCGATCTTGGACGGTCAGGCGTGCCTGTATCCTCGCGCGCATCCGAGCTTGCGAAACTGCCCCACCTGCACGGCCCACCGGGTGCTGCGCCCAGCCGTGCGGCAAAGTCACGCTGAGGTCATTCGCAGCTCAGCCTGCGAACCCCCTCCGCAGCCACCCCTTGTCCAAAAAAGAAAACGCGCGCTGCTAGAGCGAATCAGGTTCGTTCTAGCGAACGCGCGTTCGTTTCTGAGAACGTCGTCTGCTTAGGCGCGCTCGACGAGAGCCGCAGCGCCCATGCCGCCGCCAATGCACATCGAGATGATGCCGTAGCGCCCACCGGTCTTAGCCAGGGCCCGCAGCGCCGTCAGCGTCATGCGCGCGCCCGTCGCGCCAAGCGGATGGCCAATCGCGATGCCGCCGCCGTGGATATTCAGGCGATCCCCCGGCACGCCCAGCTCCTTGGCGCAGTACACCGCCTGGCTGGCGAAGGCTTCGTTGATCTCGAAGATCGAGATGTCGGCAATCGACAGCCCGGTCTTCTTCAGCAGCTTGCGGATGGCCGGCACCGGGCCGATGCCCATGATATCGGGTGGCACGCCGGCGACGGCAAAGCTGCGGAAGTAGCCCAGCTTCGGTCGCCCCCCGACCTGGTCGCCCGCCGCCAGCACCACCGCCGCCGCCCCATCGGTCAGCGGCGACGAGTTGCCCGGCGTCACGCTGCCCGTTGGATCGAAGGCCGGCTTCAGCGCCGAGAGCTTCTTGCGATCGGTGTCGGCGCGCGGCAGCTCATCGCGATCCAGGCGCACGCTGCGCGGCCGGCCACTCTCGTCGAACACGGTGGCATCGATGGGCAGGATCTCGTCGTTGAAGTAACCAGCCGCCTGCGCCGCGACCGCCTTCTGGTGGCTCTGGTAGGCGAACTCGTCCTGCTCATCGCGGGTGATGCCGAACTTGCGCGCGACGTTTTCCGCCGTGATGCCCATCGGCGTGAACAGCTCGGGCTGGCTCTCGACCAGGCGCGGGTTCAGCGAGGGCTTGGCGCCGCTCATCGGCACCATCGACATCGACTCAAGACCGCCGGCCAGACCGACATCGATCTGCCCCACCGCAATGCGGTCGGCAACGATGGCAATCGCCTGCACGCCCGACGAGCAGAAGCGGTTGATGGTCATCGCTGGCACTTCGGCCGGCAGGCCAGCCCCCATGGCGATCACGCGGGCCACGTTCATGCCCTGCTCGCCCTCGGGAAAGGCGCAGCCCAGGACCACGTCTTCGACTGCCGCGGGTTCGATCTGCGAGCGACGCAGCGACTCCTGCACGACAGAGATGGCCAGGTCATCGGGTCGGGTGTCTTTGAGAGTGCCCTTGACCCCGCGGCCAAACGGAGTCCGCACGCCTGAGAGAATGACGACGTCACGCATGGCGCAAAGTGTCGAGCATTCGGCCGGGCAATTCAAGCGAGGAGTTTGCCGCTCCCCGGCGCGCGAAAGCACGGCCAGATCCGACGACGGATGCGGCTGCAAAGATCCCGCCGATGCGCCTTGCCCGCGGCGACTCGGCTTTTGATATGGTGCCGCCATGCTCGTCGCGAACATGCCTCTGGGTGCCGGCTTTTTCTCTCGCTTGGCTCTGTTCTCGTGGGGATTTCTGGCGGTCCTTCCGTCCTGCGGGGCCGTCGCCACTGAGCCCGATCCGAATGCTGAAGAGTCGGCGCAGGAGACCGCTTTCCAAGCCAGCGAGGAGACACCCGAGACCGGGCGCGCCGACCTAGCGGGCCTGTCCTGTCCGCCGCTGATGGCGCTCGTACCGGTGCCTGCGACAACGCGCAGTGTGTGCATCGATCGCTACGAAGCCGGGGTCGAGCGAAAGAAGCCCGATGGCAGCTTTGAGCCCTGGCCGTTTGACCGCGTGGTCGACGGGCTGACCGTGCGCGCCGTCGTCGCCGCCGGCCGCAAGCCGCAGGCCTACATCAGTGGCACGCAGGCCCAGGCCGCCTGCAAGCTGGCCGGCAAGCGCCTGTGCAGCAGCGACGAGTGGCTGGCCGCCTGTCAGGGCCCATCGCGCTTCACCTATCCCTACGGCAACACCTACCAAAAAGGCGCCTGCAACGAGGGCCGCGCGACGAACCCCGTCAACGACTGTTTTGGCCCAGGCGGCGGCGTGTTCACCAGCAAGAACATGAACGACCCCTGCTGCGTGAACAAGCCCAACACCGTCGCAGCCGGCGGCGCTTTCAGCAAGTGCGTCAGCGCTTACGGCGTCTACGACCTGCACGGCAACCTGCACGAGTGGGTCGATACCACCACCGCAAGCGGCAACGGCGTCTTCCGCGGCGGCTTCTTCGTTGACGCCAAGATCAACGGGGCAGGCTGCCTGTACCGCACGGTGGCGCACGCCAAGAGCTATCACGACTACTCGAACGGCTTTCGCTGCTGCGCCGATCCGAAGAGCAGCCCCTAGCCCGCGCCGCACAAACCCCGCTACTGTCCGTCGAAAATCGCTAGGTTGACGCGCTCAGCGACGAGGTCCAGGCCCAGGCTGCGCAAGACATCAGCCTGGGCACGGGCCAGACCTTCTTTGTCGTGGATCTGCGCGGCGGCGTGATGCGCCATCACCTCGGCGTTGAGGCGCGCATCCCCGCTCGTCGCCGCCGCTGCCCGCAGAAAGCGCGCGCCATGGCCGGTGAGCGCCCGGCTCAGCTGCTTGATGGTTTCTTTCGACAGCCCGGCGAGCGCGCGATCGATCAGCTCTTCATCGACGGGGAAGCGGGGCGGATGGGGCGCGATGTACAGGTCGGGGGCCCCGGGCACGCGGTGCTCATCGCGCTGGAAGTCTTCGATGCGGAAGTCGGCCCAGATGGGCTGCTCGACCAGCGCTGCGGCGAGCCCGTTTTCGGCCATGCGCAGCCCGGCGTCGACGCGCGCGATGCGCAGAAAATACTTCTCGGAGTAGCGATACTCCGCCTCGATGGGAACCTCGATCAGCTCTGGCGTGCTGGCCAGCGCGCTCCGCACCTGCGACAGCTCGGAGGCGATGCGATCGCGGTCCGACGCCGCGCTATCCAGATCCGAACGCGCCCGTCGCGCCGCTCGCTCTGCGTCATCGTGCTCGCTGTCGATGGCGCGCACCTCGGCCCCGCTGGTCCGCTGCAGGCGTAGCTGATCGGCGATGGCCACAGCGCGTGCGCGCTCGCCCCGGACTTCCTGCAGGTCGCGGCGCTGGCTCTGGATCTGACTGCGCAGACGGCTGCGCTCGCCTTCCAGCGAGTGGCGCTGATTCGGATCTCGCGTGTTCGCGATCCGGCTCTCGATCGAGCCAAGCTCGCTCTCGCTCTGGGCAAGCTGGCGCTCTAGGTTGCGCACGCGATGGCTCAGATCCTCGGCGCGCGACTCGGCCTCGCGATAGCGTCGATCGGTCTCGTTGTGCGCGCTACGCGCTCGCTGCTCCGCGTGCTCTAGCCGTCGCTCACGCCGCTCGGCCTGCGCCGCATTCTGGCCTGCTGCGGCGACGATGCCATCGAGCTGCTGGAGCTGAGCGCCTAGCTCTTCGGCGCGGATGACGAGCTGGCGATAGCGGGGATTGGGCTGCATGTCGATACGCGCGACATAGGTCTGGCTGCGCACCTCGACCCGCCCCGGCTGCGTCGTCAGACTGGGGTGACCCAGGCGCAGGGCGATGCCAGCCAGTGGTGGCGGATCTTCGCGCTCGCCGGTGACCAGCTGCACCCGACTGCTCTTGAAAAACGGCGCCATGCCATTGACCAAGAGCGGTCGCATGCGCTCCGCCAAAGGCGGCTCACCATCGACGCGGAGGGTGATGGGATAGACCAGATCGGGTTCCAGGTTGGGCAGCGCATCCGGTGACAGATCGGCGCTTCCGTTCGCCGCCAGCCCCGCGACATTGCCACGTCCAGAGCGCAGGCTGCTGGCCTGGCTCTGCAGCAAGATCGCCAGCTTGTAGTGCGCCCAGGCGAGCCCCAGGAGTCGCGGCTTGGTCGCCCGCTCAGCCGCTAGGCGCTCGCGCTTGACCAGCATGGCCAGCACGTCGCTGCCGCGCTGACGGAAGGGCTCGCCGCGGGCGGCATCGGCGGGACTGCCGGTGCTCGACCACAGCTCGGCGGCCCGGCTTAGCGCAGGGACACCGACGCTGTAGCGCCGGGCGGCGAGCGCCTCTTTGGCGGTCTTGTCGAGCACGGAAGAGAAGCTCTCGCGCGCTTCGCCGAGATGCCGCTGCGCCGCTGCATTACCGCTGTCGAGCCGCACCGCTTCGGTCAGCGCCGCCAGCGCAGGCTCGTACTGCTGCCCCTGCAGCTGCGCCACTGCCCCCTCATCTAGCTGCTGACTGCGGAGCATGTTGTCGGCCTGCTGGGCAAACACCGGCACCTCGGGAAACGTCGGGGCCAGCGGCAACAGACCGCGCAGGCTGCTTGCCGCCGCCGCCAAGTCGCGCCGCGAAAGGAGCGCAGCCTTGGCCTGTTCCAGCTGCTGGAACGCTCCCTGACGATGCGCCGTCAGCTTGCCGTGCAGGGTCCGAGCCTCGACGTGCTCCGGCAGATCGGTCAGCGCCAGCTCGCAGCGGGCGATGGCGCGGTTGAGATCGCCGCTGTTGCCAAGCTGTGCCGCCTCGGCCAGCCAGCCCACCACACGCGCCTCGCGCGCCGCCTGCAGCTTCTGCTGATACTCGGCATTGCCCGGCTTGCGGGTGGCCGCGTCGCGATACTCTTTGACCGCCGTCTCGAAGTCGCGCTGCGCCATCGCATCATCGCCGCGCTGGGCGGCGTAGTAGGCAGCGCAGCCCAGCTCTGAACCCAACAGGCAGAGCACAAGCGGCAGCCCCCGGCGCGCCATGGTCTTTCGACGATGCCCCGACAGTCCATGCCAGCCCCCACCCCCGCCGCGGTGGGCATCCTTGTCCTTGCTGGCGACCTTGCGCTCTGCACCCATGCCGTGTCTCCCATTTCCTGACGAGCCGAGGCGGGCAAGGCGATTGCCGCCACAAAGCGATTTTCCTCGGGCGTCGTCTAGCGATAATACGTTGGCATGTTTGACGATCGGCGATTGACGCTATTTCTAATCCGCCTGGTTCTTTATATCGGGCTGGTTGTTTTGGCCTGGAGCGTCCTTTCTTATCTGTCGCTGGCCCTGGCGCCGGTTGGGGTCGGCATTGTGGTCGCCTTCTTGCTCGATCCCTCAGTTCGCGCGCTGGAGAGTCGACGCGTGCCGCGCTGGCTGGCGGTCGGCGGCATGGTCCTGGTCTTCCTGGGTTTTCTGACGCTGATCGCGACGACGCTGCCCTATCTGGTGAGCCGCGAGCTCGATCACTTTGCCGAGCAGATCCCAGCTTATAAAAAGCTCCTCGACAACAAGCTGCTGCCGCTTTTGGGCAAGGTGTTAAAGACGCGGGCCCACAACGTAAACGACTACGTGCGCCTGCTTTCCGACCGCATCGGCGAGTGGGCGCGCGGGGCGGCCGGTCAGATCTCGGTGGCGGTCGGCTCGGCGCTGCTCAGCGTCGCGGGGTTCTTCAAGTACCTGATCACCGTGCTCCTGGTGCCGATCTTCGCGGTGTCCTTTCTGATGGACATGCCAAGCATGAAGGACTGGCTGCGCCCGCTGGTGCCGCCGCGTCATCAACAGATGGTGAGCGACATCCTGCAGGACATCTATGTGGCGCTGGGCGGCTGGCTGCGCGGACAGCTGACGGTCATGACCATCCAGGCCGCGCTGTACTCGATTGGTCTATCGCTCACCGACATCCCGCTGGCCATCGTCATCGGCTGCACGGCGGGCTTCCTGGCTTTTGTGCCCTATGTCGGCGTCAGCATCGGTCTTCTGGCAGCGCTGACGGTGGCGCTTTTGGAGGCATCGACCAACGGCCTGCGACCGATCATCGGTGTGCTGGTGACGTTCGGGTCTGTGCAGCTCTTGGATGCCTTCATCATCACCCCGCGCGCCGTCGGAGGCCGCATCGGTCTATCGGCGGTCGGCGTCATCTTTTCACTCAGCTTGGGCGGGACGCTTTTGGGCTATATCGGGCTCTTGCTGGCGGTACCGCTGGCCGCTGTGTTAAAGGCGCTGCTGCCGCGCTTGGTCGATGCCTACACCGCGACCGCCTTCTACCAGGCCGGCGGTGCTCCAGCGACGGCAAATAGCAATACTGGCCCCCCCGCCAGCGGCCGCTCCCCGACCCGAGCCAGCGGTCGCTCGCCGACCCCAAGCAAGGACTAAGCTCCGGGCTTCCCTTGCCCCCCAGCCGCGCTAGCCGGCACAGCCACAACCGCTGGCACAGCCACATTAAAGAAAGATCCCAAGATGAGCGAAGCATCCTCGTTTACCGATCTGGTCGTCAGTGATCAGGGAGCCGTGCGCTGCCTGATGCTTAATCGGCCGCAGTCGAAAAATGGCCTCACGATCGAGCTGGTGGCGGCGCTCAAGCAGGCGGTGCTCGACGCTGGTGAGCAAGACAGCGTGCGAGCAGTGCTGCTTGCGGGCAGCGGCGGCTCGTTCTGCTCGGGCCTGGATCTCAAGGCCGCGGTCGAGATGGTGCAGTCGATGCACAGCGCGGACGGCAGCGTGCCAGGACTCAGCAACGAAGAGCGCATGCGCCACTACTTTCACGGAGTGATCCGCGCGCTGCGCAGCCTGCCCAAGCCCGTGCTGGCCTACGTCGATGGTCCAGCGGCCGGCTTCGGCTGCGATCTGGCGCTGGCCTGCGATCTGCGCGTCGGAACAGCGCGGGCCAGCTTTGCCGAGCTCTTTGTGCGTCGCGGCCTGATGCCCGACGGTGGCTCGACCTACACCCTGCCGCGCCTGGTCGGCGTCGGCAAAGCGCTAGAGCTGATGATGCTCGGCGACACCGTGGCCGCCCCGGAAGCGCAGCGCCTGGGCCTGCTCAATTCCGTGGTCGAAAGCGATGAGGAAGCCGCCGCCTACGCCCAGCGTCTAGCCGCCGGTCCACCGCTGGTGCTGCGGGCGATCAAGCAGGCGGTCTACGCTGCGCTCGACGGCAGCCTGGAAGAAGCACTAGAAGGCGAGGTCCGCGGCCAGATGGGCCTCCTGCGCACCGCCGACTTCGCCGAGGGCATGAACGCCTTCTTCAACAAGCGCCCGCCCCACTTCACCGGCCACTAGCCGCGACGATCAATAACGCCGCGCCCTACCTATTCGAACACCAGCACCTTGTCGCGACCGTAGCGTTCGATCTGCGCGTTGATGTAGTCGAGCGCTCGTCCCCGCCGGGCCCATAGCGCATCGATCTCGCCGTCGCTGAGCAGCGGCTGCGGCGAGCCGGTGACATCCGGTCGCGACAGCGCCGAGGAAAGCTCGGTGCGATCCAGCGTCTCGAGCGCTACGACCAGGCGACGCGAAAACTTCTGCACCCGATTCAGATAGAACCAGCAGCGCGAGTGCCCACCGGGATCGGTCTGGAAGCCGAAGGCGTTGTCCATGTAGTAAAGCGTCTTGCCGTCGGGCGCACCCAGCAAGTTGCCCCCCGAAAAGCGATCCGAGTTGTTCTGGATCAGATCGAAGACCAGCAGCGATGAAAGCTGCGCCAAGAGCGGCTCTTTGCCCTCGGGGAGCTCGCCGCCTTGCCCCAGCCAGTCGGTCCAGGAAAGGATGCTGCGGGTGGTGTCGAGGCGAGTGTTGGCAACGCGCGGAATCCAGTACGAAAACGAGCCCAGCGTCTGCCCGTCCGCGTCGAAGCGGGTCTCGCGATCGATGCGCTTTTTGGCCCAGCGTGAGCCGGTATCGAGCTTGGCGAAGATCTCGTCGCGCGACAGGGTCCGCATGACCACCGGCGACACCAGATTCAGACCCAGCAGCCGGCTTAAGGCATAGGCCGCCGCCTCTTTGCGCGGCACGGTCTGCGGGTTGCTTTGCTGCGGCTTAAACGCCGCGCGGCTGCCGTCGGCAAACTCGACCCGCAGCGAGATCGAGCTGCCGCCGCGATTCATCTTGAGCGACTTGACCTGGCCCGCCTGCATGCGCGCGCGTAGCCGCTGGCTGGCCATGCCCAAAAAGATGTCGCGACTGTCGTGCTGCGGCGCGATCGGCGCGGTGGCGATGCGAAAGTCATCGGCCGGCCAAGCGAGCGGCAGAGGGCTCGATACGGCTGGGCTGTCGGACTCGCGATTGCTGCGACTGGCCGCCGCCTGCGCCGCCCCCGGCTCGAAGCGCACACCGGTTTCCCAGGCCAGAGCGCACACCGCACCGCTAAACACCGTCAGCTGCACAGCAAGCCAGCGCAGCCGGGTTGCCCGCGCCTCGTTCTCGGCCCGCAGACGCGGTGACGGCTCGCCAGCCGCGCTGATCTCGGCTGAGAAGAGCGCCTCCGCAACCCCAGGGGCGGGCTGCGGGGACAGATCGAGTTCGATGGACAGCGCGGACGTCACGACGGCGCCAAGCTACCACGCGCGATCGATCAAGTGGTCAATTTTGTAAAGAAAAAAATTTGCATTCCCCGCAGAGCGTGCTCCACGCATGCTGAGCCGATGTCGGCGTTCATCCCCCTGCGCTACCTCATCGATCGCCTGCGCCAGCCGCGCAGCCGCGCGGATGAGCTGCGCGAGCTACGCCAACGACTGCAAGCGCAGCCGCTGGCCCGCGCCGTGGGTGCCGATGAAGCCGAGCTTGCCGCCACGCTGCGAGCGCTGCGCCTTGAGCTGTCGGCCGCCATCGGCGCTGTCGAGTCCTGTAAGACCTGCGCCATCGGCCACCCACCGCCGCACGGCCACTACCCAGGCGGCCACTGCTGCGGCCTCAAGACCGAAGACGCCTTCAACGATGACGAGCTCGCGGCGCTCAGGCAAGCCGGCACGACGGTCGCCGATCTGCGTCCGCCTGCGCCCAGAAGCGATCACGCCGGCTGCTCCTTCCGTGGTCCGCAGGGCTGTTCGCTTGCGACCCCCGATCGCCCCAACCTGTGCCTGCGCTACCTGTGTCCCGATCTGCAGCGCGAGGTCAGCCGGCGCGGTGATCTAGAAGCCATCGAGGCCATCGGTCAGCGCATGGAAGAGGTCTATCTGCGCTTCATCACCGTGCGCCGCAGCCGCCTGGATGCCGAGGAGCTGCACGCCCTGGGGGAGCTTGGTGAACTACAGCCGCACCGTCAGACATAAGACGGCGCCGCGCCCCACCTGGCCAGCGCGATGTGCCGGGAGCGCGATCGCCGACTAGCGTGTGCCCGCCGCCGACACCTAGATCCGGTTATTTTCCGAGAGGAAAGCGGATCACGCTTGACGCTGTCGTCGGCAGTATCTATTCGTGTAAGCCTTGCCGCTTACCACACCAAGCCACCCAAGCTCGACCAACTACCCGGCAGGCGGACTGCCCGCCGGTTCGGGGTCGCTTCCCTTGCGCCCGCTGCGACCGGGGCGCGGGATGGCCGGGCCGGCGGGGGCAGACACGCATCATCTGACTGCACTCTCGCCCGATTTTCCCCCTGCGCTGCGGGGGATCGTGCCTGAGCTGTGGGGACGCGGTGCAGAGTCGGCCTGGCAAACCCTGCTGAGCTCGGGATCGCCGGACGCTCGCCTGGCACCGCGCGTGACCGTGGTGGGCTCGCGCGCCGCCAGTGACGAGGGTCTGCGACGGGCACATGAGCTGGGTGCCGCGCTGGCAGCCGCCGGTGCGATTGTCCTTTCAGGTGGCGCGCTGGGGATCGATGGGGCAGCCCACCAGGGCGCGCTCTCAGCCGCCGGGCAGAGCTGGGCGATCCTAGGAAGCGGACTCGACAATCTATATCCGCAGCGCCACCTGCCCCTTTTCGCAGGGCTGCAGGAACGCGGGCTCTTGCTCTCGCCCTTCAGCCTGCAGGCGCCGCCGCGGGCCGGTCACTTCCCTAAGCGCAATCAGGTGATGGCGGCACTCGCCGACCTGGTCGTCGTCATCGAGGCCAAGCTGGCCTCGGGCACACGCTACACCGCCGAGGCAGCAAGCCGACGCGGCCGACGCGTGCTGTGCTTTCCCGGCTCGCCCGGGACCTTGGCCCTCTTGCAGGCGGGGGCGCAGGCCGTGCACAGCGTGGCCGACGTGATCGCCTGCTTGGCCGCGACGGCTGAGACCTCCACCTCCGTCGGTGCCCCGGCCCAACCCGATCTTGCTGCCAAGCGGACCGTCAAACGGGCCGACGATGGCTACGGCACGGCCATCCTGCCGACCGTCGATCTAAGCCAGCTCTCGCCAGCCAGTGCTCAGCTCTTCCGCATCCTTGCTGGGACGGCGAATCCAGAGGCGGGCGAGGTGGCTCGTACGCCTGCGAGCTACGACACCAGCGAGCTGATCTCGCTCTCTGGTCTCTCTGCGGCCGACTGTGCCGCGGCTCTCATCGAGCTTGAACTCAACGGATGCTGTTCTCGTCTACCGGGCGGCCGCTATATTCAGCGCGCCTCGCTCTAACCTGAGGAACTATGGCCAGCGCCAAGAAAACCACGAAGACCGCACCGAAGAAGAACGCAGAAGCGGAAGAAGCCAAGCCCGCCGCCGGCAAAGGCAAGACCAAGGCCGAAAAGGGGGCCGGAAGCGATAGCGCAGCCAAGGGGGCAACCGGTAAGGCCAGCGCGAAGAAGGCGACGAGCGCCAAAAAATCGACCGCCAAGGCGAGCGCCAAGAAATCGACGACCAAGGCGGCCGCGAAGAAGGCGACTGCTGCCTCCAGCGAAAGCACCTCGGGCAAGGCGCGCAGCGGCGGCGGTGGCGGCGGTGACTACTCCCTGGTCATCGTCGAGTCTCCCGCCAAGGCGCGGACCATCAAGAAATACCTCGGCGGCAAGTTCGAGGTCATGGCTTCGGTGGGTCACATCAAGGACCTGCCCAAGTCCAAGATCGGCGTCGATATCGAGCACGACTTCCAGCCGGAGTACGTGCCGATTCGCGGCAAGGGCAAGATCCTCACCGATCTAAAGAAGGCGGCGCGCACGGCCGGCCGCGTGTACCTGGCGCCTGACCCCGATCGCGAGGGAGAGGCCATCGCCTGGCACATCTATGAAGAGATCCGCGACGCCAACGACGACATCAAGCGCGTCAAGTTCAACGAGATCACCAAGCGCGGGATTACCGAAGCGCTGGCCCATCCGACCGATCTGAACCGCAACATGTTCGATGCGCAGCAGGCGCGGCGCATCCTCGATCGCCTGGTCGGCTACCAGATCTCGCCGATCCTGTGGACCAAGGTGCGGCGCGGCCTGTCGGCTGGGCGCGTTCAGTCGGTGGCGGTGCGGCTGGTCGTCGAGCGCGAGAGCGAGATCAGCGCCTTTAAGAGCGAAGAGTACTGGACCGTCGAGGTCCAGGTTGAAGGCAAGGTCAAGCCGGCCTTCACGCTGCGCCTCAGCCGCGTCGATGGTCAGAAGCCAGATCGCCTGCCCGAGACCACGGCCCGCCACATTGCCGCTCTGGCGCAGAAGCTGCCGCTGACCATCAGTCAGATCGAGGCCAAGGTCCGGCGCAAGATGCCGACCGCGCCGTTCATCACCAGCAAGCTGCAGCAAGAGGCGGTGCGTAAGCTGCGCTTCACCGCCAAGCGCACGATGGGCGTGGCGCAGCGACTGTATGAAGGCGTCGAGCTGGGCTCGGAAGGCCTGGTCGGCTTGATCACCTACATGCGTACCGACTCGACCCGCGTCAGCCCCGACGCGCTGACCGAGGTGCGCAGCTACATCAATCAGCGCTATGGCTCGGCCTCGCTACCGGAAGAGCCGAACGTCTACAAGACCAAGCAGACCAACGTGCAGGACGCCCACGAGGCGATCCGCCCGACCAGCATGAAGTACGACCCCGAGACGGTGCGTCGACTACTGCTGGAGGGTGTGGCCAAGCAGCCGGACAAAGAGAAGGACGTGCTCGATCAGATCAAGCTGTATCAGCTGATCTGGAATCGCTTCGTCGCTTCGCAGATGACGCCGGCGGTCTACGATCAGACGGCCGTCCTCGTCGAGCTGCGCGAAACCGGCCACAGTTATGAGCTGCGCGCCACCGGCCAGGTCCTGCGTACTCCCGGCTTTACCGCCGTCTACAGCGAGTCGGCCGATGAAGATAAGCGTCCGGAAGAGACCAACGACGCCGACGGCGACGGAGTGCGCCTGCCGCCGCTGGAAAAGGGCGAGACCCTGCGTCCGCTCAACGCGCTGCCTGAGCAGCACTTCACGCAGCCGCCGCCGCGCTTCACCGAAGCCTCGCTGATCAAAGAGCTGGAAGAGCGCGGCATCGGTCGCCCCTCGACCTACGCAGCGATTCTGTCGACGGTGCAGGACCGCGGCTACGTCGAAAAGAAGGAAGGTCGCTTCTACCCGACGCTGCTCGGCACGCGAGTCAACGAGCTCCTCGTCGTCAGCTTCCCGCAGGTGGTCAACGCCGACTTCACCGCCAAGATGGAAGGCGATCTCGACAACGTCGAAGAAGGTGAAGAGAACTGGCTGGTGCTGCTCAAGCGCTTCTACGGTCCGTTCAAGGACCACCTCGACCGCGCCCTCGTCGAGATGAAGGACTGGAAGCGCATCGAGATCCCGACCGAGATCGCCTGCGAAAAGTGCGGCAAGCCGCTGGTCGTCAAGTGGGGCCGAAACGGCGAATTCCTGGCCTGCAGCGGCTACCCCGCCTGCAAGAACACCAAGGAATTCGTGCGCGATGAAGAGGGCAAGATCGCACCCAAGCCCGAGCCGACCACCGACGAAAAGTGCGCCACCTGCGGCGCCGAGATGGTCTATCGCCGCGGTCGCTTCGGCGAATTCTGGGCCTGCTCGCGCTATCCCGAGTGCAAGACCACGCGCCCAGTCAGCCTCGGCATCACGTGTCCCAAGCCCGGCTGCGGCGGCTTCTTGACCGAGAAGCGCTCCAAGCGCGGCTCACCCTTCTATGGCTGCTCGAACTACAGCAGCAAGGGCTGCGACTTCGTGTCGTGGGATCGCCCGATCAAAGAGCCCTGCCCCGACTGCGGCACGCCGTTTTTGCTGCAGAAACAGACGCGCCAGGGACCCAAGCTGCGCTGCTCGGTCTGCGCCTACGCCACCGAGGTCGACAACGACGACTCGCCCGAGCTACCCGGCGAAGAAAGCAGCGAAGAAGTCGAAGGGGCCGCCTAGCCCCGTCGCAGCGCTCTGGGCCCGTCCTCGGCCCTCGCCGAGTCCTCGATCGAGCCCTCGTTCTGGCCTCCCCGCTCCACTCCAGCTCTCCCGCTTATTCGAAGACCCGGCCCACGCCGCGTGGCAGGTCTCTCATCTCACTCGCGTATCTCGTCGCCGCGCTCTCAGAACTAGGGGATCATTGCGTCTCGGCGGGGGCGAACTTATGATTCATTCCATTACTCACCGCGAGGCAGTCACCCCTGCCCCGTGCAACCCTCGGAGGACTCAATGGGGATTCTTGACTACGTGAAAAGTAGCGTCCGCGAGCTCGCCATCGCCCGCCCCGACGCCAACAAGGGCGCGATTGTCTATAAGCACCCTGATCCGACCATCCCCACCAAGGCTCAGCTCACCGTCGGTACCGATGAAGAAGCCCTGTTCTTCAAGGACGGCGCGTTTGTCGGCAAGATCGGCCCCGGCCGTCACACCCTTGAGACCTCCAACTGGCCCTTCCTCAGCAACCTGATCGACCGCTTCACCGGCGGCAATGTCTTTAAGGCCGAGGTCTGGTACATCACCACCCGCGAAGTCGCCGGCTTCAAGTTCGGCGGTCGCATCGGCGATGTCGAAGATCCCAAGAGCGGCCTGGCCATCGGCACCATGGTGCATGGCGAGTACTCGATCCAGGTGACCGACTCGACGCAGGTCATCCAGTTCTTTGGCCAGCGCTCGTGGGCCGGCGAAGAAGAGTTCACCGGCTGGTTCCGGCAGCAGCTTCTCAAGACCATCCGCGACCGCATCGCATCGCTGCTGGTGGTCAAGAAGCTGCCGCTGCTCGATGTCACGAGCGGTGCGTTGACCGAAGAGATCGAGGCCGAGGTCATCGAGGCAGTCAACGCCTCGCACCTCAAGGCCTACGGCATGCGCGTCGTGCGCCTCGGCAACTTCGTCGTCTCGATCAAGGAAGAGGACGAAGCGACGCTGAAGAACCTGTACAAGGATCAGGCGCAGCTACGCATGGCCGGCAACAACGCGGCGAACCTCGCGGCCTTCCAGCAGCTTGCCGCCGGCAAGGCGATGATGTCGGCCGGCGAAGGCATGGCCAAGGGCGGTGGCGGCGGCGGCGATAACCCGATGGTGGCCGGCGCCGGCCTGGGCATGGGCATGGCGATGGCCAACATGTTCAGCCAGATGAACAGCCCGCACGCGCACGCGGCTCCGGCCCCCGCGGCCGCTCCGGCCCAGGCGGCCCCAGCAGCGGGCCCGACGTTGGAAGAACGCCTCAAGAAGCTCAAGGGCCTCAAGGACGCTGGTCTGCTGGAAGACGCCGAGTATCAGGCCAAGCGCGCCGAGATCCTCAAGGACCTGTAGTCCTCTCCCGCCTGCTCCCTTGGCTCTCCAGCCGCGATCCCCTCATCCAAGCAATTCCGCACCCCTCCCAGCCTAGATAGCAGCGGGCTTGCTCGCGCTGTTTCGATGCCGATATCATCGGGCCCCATGGGAACGCTGGCGTCGCTCATCCTCAACGCATTGCAGTGGACGGGCTTTGCGTTGTGGTCGTTTTTTTGGATGGGCTCGGCGATTCTGCGCGGCCTGCTGTTCCGCAACGATCCGCACACTCCGCTCTCGTGGGCCCGTCGCTACTGGGGGGCTGGCCTAGTACGGTTGGCGCAGGCCACGCTGATCAAGCACCCCGGCTTTGAGCCCGAGCCGGGCAAGCCCTACTTCTTCGCGATGAATCACCAGAGCCTGTTCGACATCGTCGCGGCCTTCGTCTGCATCCCCGTCAACCTGCGCTTCGTCGCCAAAAAGAGCCTGCGCCTGATTCCGTTTCTAGGCTGGTACATGTCGGTGACGCAGATGGTCTTCATCGATCGCAAGAATCGCGAAGACGCCAAGCGCAGCCTCGAAGAGGCATGCGAGAAGATCAAGACCGGCATCAGCATCTTGACCTTTCCCGAGGGCACGCGCTCTCGCGATGGACACATAAAACCCTTCAAAAAGGGCCTGTTCATCATGGCTATCCAGGCCGGCGTACCGATCGTGCCGGTGGCCATCGATGGCGCGCACAACCTGCTGCAGCGCGACACGCTGCGCATCCAGCCCTGCCGCATCAACCTGGTGATCGGCGAGCCGATTCCCACCGCCGGCCTGACGCTCGACGATCGCGACGCGCTGATGGATCGCGTGCGCGATGCGATGATCGACCTGCATCTCTCGATCGGCGGACCCGGTGGCGATCGACAGATCACCGCAGCCAGCAGCCCCGGCGAGTCGCTGCCAGGCATCGAAGACGTCGCCCCCTCCCCGGCCGCCCAGCCTGCCGTCGACGCCTAGCAGCGATTGCCGTTGACGCCCGGATCGAGGCTGCGGTACGGATGGCCGCGCGACGACGCGGATGCTGGCTCTTCCTCACTATCCCTTCACCGGCCACCCGACCTACGACACGGTGCTGACGCTGGCCTTTGCCTGGGTCGCCGCGGTGTCGGTCATCGCCTGGTTCGTCCCCTCGCCCTATGGCCGCTTCGCCACCGGCAAGTTCGGGCTCAGCCTCGATCCGCGGCTGGGCTGGTTCCTGATGGAGCTCCCGGCGACGCTGAGCTTCCTATTTTTTTTCCTGCAGGGCGAGCGCCAGGGCGAGCTAGTGCCGCGCGTGCTCATGGCGATGTGGCTCCTGCACTACAGCAATCGCGGCTTCCTGTTTCCGCTGCTCATGCGCGTGCCGCGCGGCCAGACTGCGAGCTTCAGCTTGATGGTGGTGGTCATCGGCTGGCTGGCGACCTCGGTGCATGGCTATCTACACGCGACGTTTTTTTCTGCCGCCGGTCTGGGTGGGCACTACACCGCCGACTGGCTGCACGATCCCCGCTTCCTCATCGGCGCGTCGATCTACTACCTGGCGATGATCGGCAACGTCCACTCTGACGCCATCCTGAGACGACTGCGCACCAAGGAAGAAGTGGCCAGCGGCGTCCGGGTATATCGCCTGCCGCAGGGCGGCCTGTTCCGCTACGTCAGCAGTCCCAGCTACTTCACCGAGCTACTAGCCTGGGCTGGCTGGGCGATCGCCACTTGGTCGCTGGCTGGCGTCTACATTTTTGCGATCAGTGCCGCCAACTTGATCCCGCGCGCTGTCTCCACGCATCGCTGGTATCGCGAGCGCTTCCCGGACTATCCGGCCGATCGTCGCGTGCTCATTCCCTTCGTCTTCTGACGGGAGGCTCCCGGTGTCTCTCAACTCGTTCCTGATCGGCATTGGCATCTGTCATCTGCTGATGGCGCTCTTGGTGCTGTGGAATCGCGCCCGCACGACGCGCATCGCCGCGAACCAGCCGCTGCCTGCTGATCCGCCTGCGGTGTACGTGCTGGTGCCAGCCCGCAATGAAGAGAGCAACATCGGCACCTGTCTGACCGCGCTGCGCGCCCAGGACTATCCCAACCTGCGCATCCGCGTCATCGACGATCACTCAAGCGATCGCACCGCCGCCATCGTGCAAGAGCACGCCAAGGACGATCCGCGCGTCGAGCTTCGCTCGGCCCCCGATCTGCCCAAAGGCTGGCTGGGCAAGCCGCATGCCCTGTGGTCAGGCAGCCGCGATCTCGACAGCGAGTACGTGCTGTTTCTTGACGCCGATGTTCGCCTGCGACCGCACGCCGTGCGCAAGGCCACGCTGGCCGCGATCCAGAGCGATGCCGGCCTGGTGAACATGGTGCCGCGCATGCTCGCCGAGAGCTTCTGGGAGCGCGCCGCCCAGCCGGTGATCTCGCAGATCCTCTTTACCTTTGTCGATCCTGTGCGGGTACGCGACAGCGACAGCGACTTTGCCGTCGGCTACGGCCCATTCATGTTCTTTGCCCGCACGGCGTACGAAGAGATCGGCGGCCACGCCGCGGTGGCCAGCGAAGTCGTCGAAGATCTGCGCCTAGCCCAGCTGATCAAGCAGGCGCGCTTTCCGCTGGCCTATGTCCAGGCCACCGATGCTGTCGAGCTACGCATGTACGACTCGCTGCGCAGTCTGATCGCCGGCTGGAAGAAGAACTTTCACATCGCGCTCGGCGGCAACAACTGGTTTGCGCCGATTGGTGCGCTGCTCCTTCTCTTGGTTTATGGCGCCCCCATCGTGTCGCTGCTGTCAGCGCTCACCTACTACTTCGCGGCGGGGGCCAGTGCTGCCAGTCGAGGGCTTCTGACCGTCGCGGCGCTGACTTATGGAGCCGACTGGCTAGGCCGCATCGCACTGCGGGCAGCGTATGGTGTGACGCTGGCCGGCTCGCGCGCACTCGGGGGAGCCCTCGTCGCCTACATCCTCTGTGCTTCGTCGTATCAGGCGGTGATGGGGCGACCGGTTACTTGGCGCGGGCGCTCGTATCCGGCGTCGTAGCCAGCGGTAGCTCTTGCGGCGGCGGAACCGAAGGCGGGGGCGCGGGCGGCAGGTTGGCGGTTCGCTTTAGAAACTCTGCGAACTCGACCTGGCCCAGGAAGCGCTCACGCACCGCCTCGTCGCGGATCGCAGCGGCTTGCTGCTGCAGGCGCTCGCGTCCGGTGCGCAACACTTCTAGCGCGTCGCTCTCTTCTCCCAGGCGCTCCAGCACATCGGCGTAGGCGCTGCGCACCAGCACTTCATCCGTGCCCAGGCGGGTCAGCGCCTGCAGGATGGCGTAGCCCTGGGCCGACGAGCGCAGCGCTCCCGCCAGATCGTTACGCAGCATGCAGATGCGGCTCTGCACCGCCAATGCCCGCGCCAAAAAGCGCGGGATCTTGGCGAGATCGGCCAGCGCTTTTTCGATGTGATCGTTGGCTCTCACGAGCTCATGGCGCGAAAGATAAAGCTGCGCCAAAACCACATGCGCCGAGCCGCTGACCCGCAGATCACCGGCCACCCCAGACAGGTCGAGCGCCCTCTGCGCCGCCGCGATGCACTCCTCGGGACGATCGGTCAGCCGCAGCAGGCTCGCCAAGGCGCGGTGGGCCACGCTGGACAAGCGATGGAAGCCCAGCCTATCGGAGATCTCGGTGATGCCACGCAGCAGGGCTTCGCTCTTTTCGTAGTCAGCGGTGTCGAGTAGGAAGATCGCGGCATCGAGGCGCTGCGAGCAGGCATTGCGCAGATCGCCGATCGCTTCAAAGCGATCACCGGCGCGCTCAAAGTGCAGCGGTACCTGATCGTACTGCCAGCCAATCGCCGCTTCACTGCCGCACAGCATATGCATCATCGCTTCGGTGGCGGGGGCCCGCTCGCTGCTCGGCGCCTCCATAAACGGCTGCAGGACCTTGAACAGCGCGACCGCCCGCGGGTAATCCCCGACGACAAAGAGCTGCATCGTGGTGCGAGTCGCGGCGTTGATATAGGCATCGCTCGACTCGCCGGCCTCGCCCTGCTCGCGCAGCAAATCGCAGAGCCGCTGCAGCTCATAGCTATTGGAATGACGACCGGCCGAGATCGCCACGACGCCGATCACCTGATACCAGCGCGTGCTGCGCTGTGGTAGCAGAGACAGGGCTTCGTTGCCGCATTTCAGCGCGCTCTCGGGATCGCCGCGCCACATATAGGCTTCGGCCTGCGCTGCCCAGATCTCACCCAGAGCATCGCCGGCTGCGCCGCAGGAAATCGCGCGCTCAGCGTGACGAATCACAACATCCAAGTCATTGCCTTCCAGCGCCTGCCAGGCTGCTCGCACATAGCGACTGATGGCGCGCTCGGGTTTGTCACTGCGCTCCCAGTGCTCAGCCAACGCCGCAGCATCGAGCTCGCCGCTGTCTTCCAAGTACTCAGCGGCCAGGTGATGCCCTAGCGCGCGATCTTGCTCGGTCAGCATGGCGTGCGCCGCTTCTCGTACCAGCGTGTGCGCGAACGCATACTCTTCGTCACCGACGATGTGCGAGGTCGGCCGCTGCGTGATCAGCTCGGCCTGCGAGAGCTGCTGCAGCCAGTGCTGAAGCTGGGAGGCAGACATGCTCTCGCCCAGCAGCCGGGCCACACCCCCGCGCCAGAACACCATGCCAAAGATGCAGCCGGCTCGCAGCACGCGGCGCGCATCGGGCAACAAGCGCTCGACGCGCGACTGCACAAACGCCAGCACCGTCTCGGGCACCTCATGCAGAGATCCCGCCTCGGCAGCTCGCAAGAGCTCTTCCAAGAAGAACGGATTGCCGGCCGCGCGCTCGACCAAGCCTGCGACTAGCTCGCTCGGTGCGGCGGCTCCAAGCACCGCCCGCGTGATCTTCTCGCTAGCCTTGCGCGGCAGCAAAGGCAGACGGATCTCCTGCACATCGCGCCCTTCCCACAGGCGAGGAAAGATCTCGTGCACATTGGGGCGAGCCAGCGCGAGGACGAAGAATGGCCGCTCGCTAAGCTGTCGCAGCGCCATGTCGATCAAGCGCACGGTGGGCTGATCGCTCCACTGCAGATCTTCCAGCACCCAGACCACCGGCTGCCGACTGCTCTTGCCTTCCAGCAAATCGAGGACAGCGCGACGAATTTGATCGCCCATCAGCTGCGGCTCCAGCCGCGCCGCCAGCAGTGCGGGATTGGCCGCCTGGGGCTCGCCGGGCCGAACAGGCAGGCCCAACAGCTCGCGCAGAAAGGCGATGACACGCACCTGTTCGGAGGCAGGTACTCGCCCGCCAACATAGTCGGCAAGCTGGGCTTGTGCGCTGAGTTCGTCATCGCGCAGTGACAAAGCGCGACGCACCGACTGCGCCAGCATGCCAAAGGGAGACGCGGTGCTGAGCAGATCGCCGTGCGCACTCCACAGCGTCAGCCCCTCGTGACGAAGCTGAGCGCGGCGCAGAAACTCGACACACAGGCGCGACTTGCCAAGTCCGGCATCAGCGACCAACACCACAGCGCGCGCGCGCTCTTCTTCGATGCTGTCGGCGAGTAGCGTCAGCAGAAGATCCAGCTCACGCTCGCGGCCGAAGAACGGCGTCTGCCGGGCCGGAACCGCCAGCGTCACTTCATTGGCCGAGCGCTCCGCCAAGAGCAGGTTGCTGCGCGTCACGAAGCGGCCGTCGAGCAGCCCCCGGGTCACTTCGTCGAGCACGATCGGGGCCTCTCCCCCTGAATCGCTTCCACTCATGCTCGCAAGCAGGCTGAGTGCTCGCTCAATCGCACCGGTGTCTAAGATGCCCTGCTGCCAGTCCCCGCGGCCGGTGGTCACGGCGATGCGAACCTCTGGGCTGTGCGAGTCGGCATCGAAGAGCTTGCGACAGCGCTCGCGCAGACGAAGGGCCAAGCGAGCGGCCTGCCGAGCCTGATCAAACGCGGTCGGCTGGTCGCTCAAGAGTGCGAGCAGCGTCCCATCGGGCAGCGCCTCGATACGGGCGCCGAACGTGGCCCCAAGACCCGTCGCGGCGCCTAAGAGATCCCGCTCGATCGATGCGGAAATTGTCGGAGCGTCAATCAAGCTAAGCGGTCGCCCTGCGGCGATGACCACGGACAGCAGGCGCTGCTCATGGGTAGTCAGCGCCGGGTGAGCCGCCCGTTCGCTGACGCGCTGCGCCTGCACATCCGCCTCATCGGGTGTCCGGGGCATCGCCAGCAGCTCAAGTAGGACGACCTCCGCGCTGACCGGTCGCCGCTCGCGCTCTTTGTCGAGCAGACGATTGAGCAGGTTGCAAAGCGCGCTCGGCACATCGCGGCGCAGAGTGGCGATGTCGGGCGCGGGCTCGAAGAGGATCTTGGCGAACACGCCCATCATCTGCTCGGAAGCAAACGGCGGCCGACCGGCCAAGCACTCATAGAGCACGCACCCCAGCGAGAAGAGATCGCTGCGCGCATCGACTTCACGGCCGCCACGCACCTGCTCCGGCGCCATGTAGTCCGGGGTTCCCAGGATGGTGCCGGTGCGCGTCGCCGAGTCGGCGCTAAACGGCCGCGCGATGCCAAAGTCGAGCAGGCGCACCATCGCCGCCTGACCATCGACCAAAAAGACGTTACCCGGCTTGATGTCGCGATGGATCACACCCTGGCGATGGGCCACGAACAGCGCGCTGGTTATCGCAGAGCCCAGCTCGATGACCTCAGGCACCGACAGGGAACCCCGGCTCAGACGCGCTGCGAGGTCCTCCCCGCTGAGCCACTCCATCGCCAGATAGGGCGCGCCGCTATTCGTCTGGCCGTGTGCGACATAGCGCACGATGTTGGGATGCGATAGCTCGTGCAAGACACGCGCTTCGCGGGAGAAGCGCTGCAGCGTTGCGCTATCGTGACTGCGCAGGACCTTGATGGCCACCGCTTCGTTGCGCTGCAGATCGCGAGCCCGGAACACCGTGCTCATGCCGCCTTCTGCGACGAACTCGGTGAGCAGGAAGCGCTGATCGATCAGCGCACCGATCGCGAGCGGCAGCATCGCCTTATTCTAGGGGAGACGGTCGCCGATGCGACCACGGATTGTGGGGAGGTGAGGGGAAGCGAGGAGGCTTAGAAGCTGACGCGGCCGCCGAAGCGGAAGTACAGCGGCTCTTGGAAAGCCACCGGCTGGCCGTAGTTGCTGTTGTAGACCGGGACGCCGCCAAACACGGTGCGCAGGCGGCGGAGATCTTCGATCGTGCCACCCGGCACAGCCTGGACGACATCGGTCGTGTACTCGTCATCGACGTTGGTAACGGCGCGCTGGTTGAACAGGTTGATGACGTCGGCGAACAGGCGTAGCGAGACGCCGCGGCCCAGCTGCTGATCGTAGCCAACACTCAGGTCGAACTGCGTAACCGGCGGCGTCCTGCCACCTGCACCACGCGGCAGGATGTAGACCTCGCGCGGACCGTAATACAGGTGCGTGCCCAGCACTTCGATCGGCCGACCCGAGTAGGCGCTAAACGTCATACCAAACGTCAGCTGTGCCTTCTGACCAATCGGCTGCACATAGAAGCCCGTGAGCTTGAAGTTGTGCGGACGATCGTTGGGCAGCGGGCCGTTGCGGTTGGCCAGCAAGTCGGTCAAGTCGAACTGGGTGGAGATGTTGGGATCGAGCTGGCCGTTCGACGGGCTGAAAGCGCCTGGGTAGTTGCCAATGGTGCGCGAGTAGGTGTAGCTGCCAATAACGCTGAAGCGATTCGACAGGCGCTTGTTGAGGGTGAGCACCAGTGCGTCGTAGTTGCGCACGGCGCGCGGGAAGACGGTACCCGCTGCGCGGTAGCCATCGAGGCGCTTCTGCGCATTCACCTGGGCCTGCGCCTTGTCCGCGTTCATCGGATCAGCCATCGCAGCGCTGCGGGCAGCGTCCAGATCGCGCTGTAGATCGTTGATGCGGTTGGGATCGGCGGGCTCGCCAGGATTGGCCAAGAAGTAGTAGGCCGCGCCATCCGTCGACACGTCTTCGATGACGCGGCCGAGGTCGCGATGGATGTAGCTGGCGCCGAACACCATATCGAAGCCAACGTCGTACTGGATGCCAGCGATGATCTCGTTGATGAACTGGCCCTGCAGGCCCGGCGCAACATTGCCCACCGTGCCGCCGTTGACGAAGGAGCCAGGGAAGATGCAGTTCGGCGTGGTGCGCGGATCGGCAACCGGACGACCGCCAACCTGCTGCGGAGTCTTCGGGCAGTTCGGATCGGGATTCATGCCACCGTACGCAGCGAAGCCCGTGGCGTACAGACCTTCACCGGTAAACTGACGATCCACCAGGTTGGTCGGGATGGCGGTATAGAAGCGGCCGTAGTTGAAGAACAGCTTGCCGCGACCCGGACGGTTGGTTAGCTGCGTGAAGTCCCAGGTCAGGCCGATGCGCGGCGCGATGTTGTCGTAGATGCTCAGCGCCTGCTTGCCGACGGACGGATTCATGGGATCCGACTTCAGATCCATGCCGTACAGCTCCTGGCCTTCCCAGCGCACGCCGGCATTCAGCACCAGGCCGGGAGCCCAGCCGATGTTCCAGCTGTCGCGAGCGTAAACCGAGAAGTTGCGCGCCTCAGTCACGCCGCGGAAGCGGTTGTAGTGGCAGACGCCATCGCCAAAGTCCTGGTGCGGGCAGCTAGGTGACCACGGCTGCGCGAACTCGCGAGAGATCTGCAGACCGTCGCCCGAGCCATCCGTGCGGTAGACGCGGTGACCTTTGCCGGCGTTCGTCGGATCGGACGGGTCGAAGTCGGGGCCGGTATACGCGCGCTGGTTGTTCACCAGGATGTCTTCGAAGTCGAAGCCCACCTTTAGCGCGTGGATGCCGCGGAACGGATTCCATTTGCCGGTGAAGCTGAGGAAGGCGGTCAGCGAAGCGTTGATCATGTGCCGCTGCTGCACTTCCTCGCGATACAGGCTGAAGCCGCGCTGATAGTTGGTCAGCGGGCAGGGGTTAAAGGTCTGCGACATACCAGCGGCGTTGCTGCGGCTCTGACGCTGGCAGGGCGCCACGGCTTCGAAGTCAGCCAGCGTGAGCGGATCGGCAGGATCGGCAGACCACTGGATGTTGGCCGAGTTGAGGTCGTTCGGCCGCTCGCTCTTGCCCTGGTAGTGATAGCCGTAGAGCACATCGATCTGCAGCTTGCGGCTGAACAGACGGCCGATGTAGCGCGCGTTGGCATCGTGGATCTGATCCAGGCGGTAATACTTCTGCGAGGCCACATCCAGGCTGCGGTTGCCGGCGTAGTCGTCGTACTCGGTCGGCGAGCCGAGGTACCCAATCGTCAGGTTGTGATCCGGGCTGAAGTTGAACTGCAGCTTGGCGATGCCGTTATACAGACGCTTGGTGCGGATGAAGTCTTGCGCACCCTCGTTGATCTCGGTGGTACGCAGCGCGAGTGAGCGGGCGGCAAGGCAGAGCGTGCTGCTGCGCAGGTAGCTCGGGCACTGGTAGTCGGGATCCGACTCAGCGAGCAGACCGCCGGTGTTGTTGGGATTGTAAGTCTGCACACGCACGCGGCGCTGGACCAACAGATCCTGCACGGTCGGGGCGAAGCCAACGTAGAACCAGATGCGGTCCTTCCACAGATAACCGCCCAGATCAAAGCCGACGTCGAACAGCAGGTTGGTGCGGGTCCGGGTCGATAGCGACTCGCCCAGGCGAGCGACGGTGCGGGCATCTAGCTGGAACGGCTGAATCGAGCCGAACACGCTGCCGTGGAATTCGTTGCCGCCCGACTTGGTAACCATGTTGATCACGCCACCGGTCGCGCGGCCGAACTCTGCCTGATAGCCACCGGTGTTGATGGTGATCTCTTTGATGAAGTACTGCGAAAGCTCCGTGCCGTTGATGCCGGTGTTGGGATCGCTGGTATTTACGCCATCGATAAAAAACGCGTTCTCAGCACCCGTCGACCCCGAGACCGAGACGCCGACGTCACTGCCGGGATCGGCACCACCACCGCTGAGGCTGAAGTTGCGCGGTGCCACGTCGGCCGAGCCGGGAGCCAGCGCGAGCACCGAGTCGAACGTGCGACCACGCACCGGCGTGTTGCGCAGGATTTCTTGGTTGATCTCGACACCGGTCGAGGCGCTAGCGGTATCGACGTTGGGTGCCGACTCGCGGATGACTTTGACTTCGCGCTTGGTGGACGTCAGGCGAATCGTCGCGTTGATGGTCAGGGTCTTGCCAACCGAGAGGCGGATGCCCTTGCGCTCCTCCTTCGGCTTGTCATCCGAGCCGAAGTAAAACGCGATCTGGTAGTCGTCGCCGGGCGGTAGCTGCGAGATGATGTACTTGCCGCCAGCGTCGGTGATCTCGGACTGAAACTCCTGCAGCGCCGGTCCCTGGATGACGACCGTCACCGAGCCCAGCTTCTTGCCGTTTTCATCCGCAACCGTGCCTTGGATGGCGCCCAGGTTGGCCTGAGCGAAGGCGATGGTG
This sequence comes from uncultured Myxococcales bacterium, assembly GCA_937952145.1. GTDB lineage: Bacteria > Myxococcota_A > Polyangia > Palsa-1104 > JAEUJZ01 > JAEUJZ01. Next base: position 32,420 of record CALFYE010000121.1, on the reverse strand, counting down.
CTGATAAGCAGCAGCGAGAGTGCGCTCCACAGCCCCACCCAGAGCCGGCTAGCCAAGGGGCTGCGAGCACTACGCCGAGTAGCATCACGCGGGTTCGGGGAGGCGGGCGACGTCTGCATCAAAGAACTCTCCTCATTACGAGTTCAAGCGGCCGAAAAAAATCACCGGGCCAGCGCTCGCGCTCTACATCGCAGCGGCGCATTAGGCTCTGCTTACGAAATGCAAGCGAGCACGTCGGACGACATGACAGCCGTTGCCGACCGATGCGGCATGCTGCCCATGGCCATGTCTGCTGGCTTCGCGACAATCGTGATGTCTTTGACTTCGACATCTTCGGCCAGCGTGTTGCGACCCATGCCCGGCGTGTGGTTGGCGTCCTGCGCGACATCGCGGATATCGGCGCCGCGCAGAACGACACGCAGCATCACCGAGGCCCCATCGGGCAGTGGGTTGAGCCAAAATCCACTCGTCGGCGCCACCAGGATGCGGCGCTGATTGCCGTGCTCGCAGGCCTTGGTCTCGCCGTTGAAGGACTTGGTGGTCACCACCACCGGCACGCTCATCGCGGCCCCGCCATCGACCGTGATCTCGGCCGCCATCACCGTCGCGGCGCGGAAGCGCGTGTAGTCGACACCAGCGTTGGTGCCAATCACAAGCGCACCGTCATTGGCCAGGCCAACGTCGCTATCTGTGCCCTGGTCATCGGTGGTGACCACATCGACAGACTGCGCCGAGGTGAAGGCAAACGGCTGCGTGGTAAACGTCAGCAGCGACTTAGCGCGGTCATCCAGCAGCACCTTGTCAGCGGCGTTGCGTCCCGAGAGCCCGGGGTTTAGGACCACGCGATAGGTGGTATTCGGCTCCAGCGCGCGCACCGGATCGGGTGCGATCATCAGGAACTCGGGAAGCGTTGGCAGCACTTCCATCTGCAGCGCCGGCCCGTAGTCAAACACCGTCGGGTCGGGGCTCAGCGACGAGCCCGTCACCTGCAGCGAGTTGTACGAGGCCGGGATGCCGGTGCAGCCATCGCACTCCAGCTTAACGATGCCGGGATCGCGCAGCACAAGCTGGCTGATGTTCGTCGGCAGGCCGTCGGCGGGAGCGGTCTCAACATCCTGCCCGTTGACTTTCAGCGGCAGCTTGTTGAACACCACACGCAGCTTGCTGGCGTGATCCGGCGTCGGCGGGTTCTTCTTGATGCTGAAGTTGTCCCGGAACGGACTGTTCACACAGTCCGTGGTGTTCTTCAGGGCTGGATCTTCGCAGTCCAGCGGCGCGCTGGTGTCGATGAACTGGTGAAAGTCCGTCAGCGTCATCCGCTCGACGCGCAGCGGACCGGGGGGCTCAGGATCCTGACCTGTGCCGTAGTCATCGCAGGCCGCGATAGTCAGCAAGCCGGCGAACACCGCGCCACCCATCAGGCAGGAAGGGAAGGTCTTACGTAGCCTCATACTCATTCCTTTGCTCTGAACCTGTTAGCTGGATTGCACAGCTTTTGAGGTCCTTTTGTCAAATCTTTTCCGAGGGACACCCTGCTTAGATCGGCTGCTTCCGGACCTGCCGACCCGCTAGGCAAACGTTAGTTTTGGGGCTGTGTCCAAAGCTGGCGCGCTTCATGGCGCAAGCGGTCCACCTCTTTTTCGACCAGCTTCACGAAGTCCTCTAGCGACTCGCCAGGGCCGGGAGGCGTCATGGGGGCGCCGACCGCCACCGCAATCTGGCCGGGGTACACCGGAAAGGTATCGCGCGGCAGTACACTGTAGGTGCCGGAAATACCGACGGGGACAATGCGAAATCCGGCCTGCTGAGCGAGGTGGAAGCCGCCTTTTTTGAAGGCCTGCAGCGTCTCGCCATCACCGCGCGTGCCCTCAGGAAAAACCAGGACTGAGCGCCCGCGTCGCAGGCGCTCGCCGGCCTGCGCCATGCTGCGAAACGCCGACGCCCGGTCACGACGATTGATGAAGACAAATCCGGCCAACCACATCCCCCAGCTAAACACCGGCAGGATCAGCAGCGACCGCTTGGCCACCATGACTACTTTTTGTGGCAATGTCGCATACAAGGCCAGGATGTCGGTAAGCGACTCATGGCTGCTGAGGTAGATGTATCGCTCGCTGGGGTCAAGCTGCGGCGAGACGCTGCGCCGGTAGCGAATCCCCCCGACCGCGAAGATCACCTTGGGCCAGACCTGCGCGAACCAAAGATACAGCTCTCCGCGCGGCGAAAGCGGCATGGTCACCGTGGCCACAACCGACAGGAAAAACGTCCACGCGATGATGAAGAGGCTGGTGAGAAAAGCGCGAACCCGCAGCGGGCCAAACCGTCTTGCTTCTGCCATCGACGTAGGTCCCGCTTAGCTGTGGCTGCTCTCGGGGTCGCGCTCAGTGGCGGGGCGACTGGCTCGCGCCTTCTGCAGCACGGCGGCGCGAAACTCATCGACCGGTCGCAGCGCGAAGCGCACGAGCTTGCGCTGCTGACCATCACCCGTGAAATACAGCGCGACGAGCTGAGCGCAGAGCGAGAGCAGCGCCTGCGTCATCGCGCGCAGCGGCATCGAGATCGGCGTGGGTGGACCCGAGGTCGCGGGTTGGGCCGCCCCGATGGCCCGGCCATATAGCTGATGGCAGCGCTCGACCTCGACCCAGAACGGGGTCCCGGCCAGGCGATGCAGGTCGCCCAAAAGACCCTGGCTGCGAGCCAGCGCGATGCGCGCTTCGGCCTCCTGCCACTGCCGCTGGTAGTCGAGTGCTAAGAACGACAGACCGGTCGGAAACAGAGCTCCGAGGATCTCGGCCGCGCGCACGGCTTCGGGGTACTGCTCCGGCGGGAGAGTGGCGTAAGACTGCAGCCGATCGTGCAGCAGCCGCCATGCCGTATCGGCCATCTGGTCGACGGGCGCGGGCTCGGGTGTGACGCCTGCTGACTGCTGCTCTAGCCAGACCTGCTGCAGCGAAGTCACTTCGTGCTGCAGCCGCTCGGTGCCGCGGCGCAAGGCCTGTGCATCTTCGGGAGTCAGCGCATACAGCGTGCTCACCAGCTGACGGCAGAGCGCGATGCCCGCCACGACATCAAAGCGCGGCAGCCGCGCATACTGCGCCGGATCGAAATCGTCGGCGACTGAGACTAAGTCCTCCATGGGACGTCTCTATATCGTGCGGGGGCGCCGCCGACAACAAGCATCAGCCGATGACGTAAGCGCACTTGCCGCGGTCGCAGGACAGCGGTCGGCAGCAGTCGTTATCGCTGGTGCAGCTAGCCGTGCAGCTGTTGTTCTTGCAAGCCTGGCCGCCGCAGTCCTGGCACGAGCTGCAGACGTTGGTATTGGTGCCGCCACCGCCCCCACCGCTCGTCGGCGTACACGAATCAGCCGCCTTCAGCACGGCGATGTCGTGATGGATGTTCACCGCGCCCGAGTTGTTGAAGCTGCTGACGAAGATGGCGCCGTAGACGGTGAGGCTGCCCGAGGTCACCAGCGCCCCCTCTGGCGCATAGATGTTGCCGTTGATGACCGAGTTGGCCGACAGGTTGATGTTGCGCGAGCCAGCCATGTACAGCCGAACGCGAGCCGGCGCGCTGCGATCGCCGAAGTTGAGCGGAGCGGAGCTCGTCAGGTTGCCGTTCAAGAACAGATCCAGCTCGCCGCTGCCGGTGATCTGCACGCGCAGATCGGACTCGATATTCACGTCGCTGCCAATGAACAGCGCGGTTCGCCCCGAGATGCCGAGCGTCAGCTTGCCAGCGCCGGTGATGCGGTTCAAGAAGAAGCGCCCGCAGGGCAGGTTCAGGGTCTGATCGCCGCGGAAGTTGTTGAAGCGATCGGGGTCGAGCTGAATGCTGGCGTTGTCGTTGCTGTTGCGACGCGCCTCGACGTAGGAAGCGATGGGGAAGATCTGCGCCGGGCTGCAGTCGCAGGGAGCTGGCACCGAGACCGCGGCATTGACCGTCGAGCCAATCATCTTCGTGCTGGCGTTGACGGTCTTGCCGGCTGGTACGGTCAGCGTGCCCGTGACCTTTAGCAGGCCCGAGATGTTGATATCGCCACCCACCTGCGCGTTGCGCCCGACGGTCACCTGGCTCTGATTCAGGCTGGAGTTGAGCAGCAGATCCTGGCCGACGGTGATGTTCTGGCCGCTGCTGCTGCCTGCCACCTGCAGGTTGCCGCCGACCGAGATCCCGCTACTGGGATTGATGTTGCCGTTGCTGCCGACCGAGCCGCCGCTGCCAAAGGTCGTCGCACCAGGCGCCGTGCTGTCGAAGGCATCGACGGCAATGCTGTTGGCCGGCGAGAGATCTTTGCAGACGCACAAGCCATAGCGGAAGGCCGCCGCCGCCACCTGCCCGCTGCAGCGCGCGCTGCTGCTGGTGCCGGTGTCACCGACGACGATCGGCGGTCCGCTGCCGGCGCAGTAGCCGCTCTGGCCGCCGTCATCGGTGCCGCCGCCGGTTCCGGCGTCGTCGGTCCCGCCGGGGCTATTGGGATCAACGCCCATGCCACTGACGCTTGACCCGTTGCAGCCAAGAGGGGCCGCCGCGCCGGCCGCACCGATCAGCGCCGCCAGCCCCAGCGAAAACAGCCAGCGCCGAGTGGATGTGGAAGAGGGAGTCTTTAGGGATGAAGGAGAGCGAAAGATAGGTTTTTGCATGGGACCATCATAGCCGCTGGTCCCGCCTTGACGGCGGCCGTTCTGCGCCGGCTCAGCGTCGGCAAGCGACCGCCTAGCCCGGCTGGTTCGGACACCCAGTCAGCGGCAAGTGCGCCAGGTCGTTGCCCGCCTTGCACTGTGGGACAGGGCGACGTCCCGCTCCATCGTCATCGATACGCAGCCACAGATCGTAGGGCGGCGGCGCCGGGTTCTTCCAGTCGCAGGTGATGCTCGCGCACTCTCCGGCAAAGACGGGCTGGTCGGTGGTCGCGACGCACAGCACCTGCGCCCCGGGACGTCGCGGATCGCCAAGATAAAACGTGGAGGGCAGGCCTGGCAGGAGTGGTGCCACGCCGCGATTGCAGAGCTGACCCGACAGGCGAAACAGCGTCGTGCAGTCGCCCACGTCGGGGGGCAGGCCGATCTTGCCGGTGCCATCGCCGCGCGGCGGGATGCTCTGTCCCTGTCCCTGCACGTTCATGCGGAAGTTGTTGTAGCTGCGCCAGTTGTCGGCCTGCTTGACGGGCACGCTGCCGTCGTCGTTCACGTTGGTGATGTGATAGGCGTGCTGATTCCAGATGCGCCGCGAGGGCATCCAGCGGTCCTGCGGATCTTTGTAGACGCGCAGGCCGAAGCTGGCGCCGGGGTGCTTGATGCCTAGCTCGACCGACGAGCGCGAGCCCTTGCAGCGATTGTTCTGGGCACTGTCCGAGCCGACGACGATCTCGGCGTGACCATCGCCATCAACATCGGCAACCACCGGTTCTTCCTGCACCGTGCCCGAGGTCACCGGCGCCGCGAAGCGCTTGCTGCCATCGGGGCCGTTGTACACGCGCAGCCAGCACTCATCGCGGTACACCACCTCGGCCACGCCATCGCCGTTGAAGTCAAACACCGACGATCCCGTCGAGCCGGAGGACTCATCTTCGGTCGGCGACTGCCACAGCACACCGTCTTCTTGCCCCTGACACTTCTTGGGCAGCGGGCTCTGCAAGCAGTCGGGGCTGTAGACGTAATAGAACGTGCGACTGGCCGTCGCGAACTCTGGCTGACCATCGCCATCGAAGTCGGCCACCGTCGGCGGACCACCCCAGCCATCCTTGGCCGCGGTTGGCGGCATCAGGAAGCGATTGTTGAAGTAGTCAAGGATCGACACCTTCTGATCGCCGTTGCGCGACGACACCAGCACGATATCGGGATGGCCATCGCGGTTGAAGTCACCGATCGCGGGATAGCCGCCGATCAGATCTTTGGTCAGCGCTCGCGTCTTGTTGGCTCCCGTCAGGCCGTCAAAGACGTTGTGGCCACTCACCACCTCCATCACCCCATCGCCGTCGAGATCGACCGGGACGGCGATCGTTCCCCAGGTGCCTTCTTCGATGATGTTGTTGTTCCACAGAAGATCGATCTTGGGGGTCGGCGTGCTGACGTAGCGCAGCGCCGCGGCACCGGCGACGATCTCGGGCGGCCCCATGCCGTCGAGGTTGGCGATGGCCGGTGGATAGTCGCGGAAGCACGGCCCGCTGCCCGGCTCTAAGCGGCTGGCCAGGACCTCGCCCTGATGGCTGAAGATCGTCAGACCGGGCGCCAGGCCGACGATCTCGACCTTGCCATCGCCGTCGAGATCGGCTGCCGCGATGCTGGTGCAGCCGCTGAGCTTGGTCTGCTTGTCCCACTTCACCGAGCAGTCGCGCCCCGAAAGCGCAATCAGATGCGTCGGCCCCACCGTGCCCGCCGCAAAGACGATCTCGGGCGAGCCATCGCCTTCCAAGTCGATCACGAGTGGCGTGGTCAGCACGTCCTTGTAGGCCGGCGGGGTCGTGCCGCGCTCAGGCCACTCGCACTTCAGCTGCGGTGGCAAAAACTCCGACGGCAGGAACACACCGCCCTGGCACTTGTCGTCGTAGCGCGGCCGCGGTGGCTGACCCCAGGGCACGCAGGCGCAGCGCTCGCTGCGAATGTCCGGTGGACAGGCGCAGTAGGTGTCGTTCTGGCAGTCGTCGTCGCCCCTGCAGTCGCCGTAGTCGATGACGCAGCCGCCGTCTAGGCAGCGCCGTCCGCTGCGACAGTCTGCGTCGCTTGCGCAGGGGCCGGTGCGGTACTCTGGCGAGTCGGGCTCTCCGAAGCGATCGGCCGAGCAGCCAGGCAGCAGCAGACCGACGAGGCTCGCGATGCACACAAGCCCTAACGACGAAGACGACCGGGGCTCTCTACGCACGACAGATTGAGCACTCATCGGCCCATCTACGAACGCGGCGATGATCCTGTCAATCACCGTCCGCAGCCCGAGGATCGTCGCTTATTCGTAGGTGACGGTGACGCTGTTGGGATCGGCCAGCAGCGCCGGCAACCGCAGCGGTGCCCGCGGCTGCCGCTTCCAGAAGATCTCGCGGCGCAGGCGAGCATTGCGGCCCGCAAGGAGCTTTCGGCGCTGCTGATCGGTCAGCTCAGCGATCTTGGCCAGCGACGGAATGGGCGCAGAAAACGCCGTCAAGAGCGGCTCGTTGCGCAGCAGCCCACCCAGATCGATCGCGGCGGGTAGGGCCGTCTGCGTGCCCCGCGGATCGCGGGCAGTCCAGGTCTCGCCGGGCAGGATCATCTGATCGCGCAGCGCGCCGGGGTTGGGGCGAGCTGTCGCCTGTCCGATGGTCGCTTTCTGTGCGCTCGCCGTGACCATGCAGGCACAGACCGCGCCTTCGAGCACCGTCACCCGCGCCTCGGTTTCACCCGCCGCGCCCATCGCGCCTGCCTGCCGGGCCCCGGCATCGACAAGATAGGTCGTCCCCTCGGGCACAAAGGCGCGCCCGCGAGTCAGCACCGTGATGCCGCCAACCATGCGATCCGCCACGACCAAGAGCCGCCCGCTCTGCAGCGCAACCTGTCGCTGCGCCGGCAGCAGCGTGATCGTTGTCCCCCCGTCGAGCCGCAGCAGCGTCCCGTCCGAAAAGCGCAGCTCCGCCCGCGAAGGCGGCACCGCCGCGGTCTGCAGCTGCACCTCGCCCGAGACAGTCTGGCCACGGGTCAACGCTCGGGCCGGAGCCATGGCGGCCGCGCCAGTCAGCGGACGAACCGTAAGCCCTGTGCCCCCGGCAAGCTCGCGCACCTCGGCCAGCCCCAGCGACACGATGCGCTCATCGCGCGGCTTGGGCACCGGCACCACGACGCTCGAAGACGGCGTCGCCCCCGCGCCAGCCGCCGCAGCAGCCGAGGCCAAACCCAGCAGCGTCACCAACAGCCCACCCCGCATCATAGGCAGGACCCACACTCCAGCCCAACCCAGCGTCGCGCCGTCACGCAGGACGAGGTCCCGGCGGTGAACTCGCGGCAGGTATTGGGGCGATCGGCATAGATCGTACAGCCATACGGTCCCTCGGGCGGACCGGCCAGCGCGGCACAGCGCATCCGATCTTCGCTGCGTCGAAGCTGCAGCAAGCGCCCCTTCTGCTCGACAAGCTGTGGATGGCGCACGGTGACGATCTCGCGCCGCGCGACCTCGACGATGTCATACGCATGGCGACAGCACGCACCGCACTCTTGGCAGTCAAGCGTGGCGCGATACAGGGCACAGGCCGCTGCCCCCGGCTGGATGTTTCGCCCCTGCGTATCGATGTCGCTGCTGAGCTGACAGCGCCAGGGCCCGCGCCCACGCAAAGGCGGTGTGGCATAGGCACAGCTCTGACACGTAAGGCCAGGGGTGGCGCGGTGCAGGCCATCGCTCATCGGCAAACCGCTGTCGTGGCGGGGCGGGGCCGGGCAGCTTCGCCACAGTGCTGGCAGCGCCGTCGCCCCGGAGTTTACCGTCGGGCCCAGGGCCAGCACGGGATCGTAGGCGCGGCTGTCGACTCCCCGGGTCAGCGCGACATGAATCTCGGCCGTGGCCCGCAGCGCCGTGGAAAGCGGTCGGCGATACGGCGGTCGCATGGCCCGCGCCATCGCCTCACGCGCCAGACCCTGCGAAGCCTCAAACGCACCGTCGGTCAGCGGGTCGGGCCCCAGCCCATCGTAGTAGGTGCGAAAGTCGGTGGTCGGCCCCAGCAGCCGTCGCAGCCCATACGGTCGCAAGAGCGCCGCCTGCACGCGCAGACAGGCGTACTCGCGGATGCGATCGCCGCGCGCCTCGGCGACCTCGGGCTCGTTGCTCAGTCCCCAATCGGGCAGCGAAAAGCTCGTCGGCCCCTGCACCAGCGAATGACAGAGCTCGTGCAGGATGATCTGCGCCAGGCAGTCATCGGCATCCAGCTCGCCATCAGGCGCGATGCTGAGGTTGCCGTTGCCGTCGGTGGTGGCATAGCCATGCGGGCTGCGCTGCACCTTGAGACCCAGCTCGCTGGCGGCGGTCAGCCAGATGTGGCTCAGCGGATCGACATAGTGGGCCGTCACCGGGCGCGGCGACGAGGAATCAGGCATCTCGGGGGGTGGACAGGGCATAGCGGCTGGCGGGGCGCAGGGCGCCGGCGGCCAGGGTAGCGCGCCCTCGGACGGCAGCGACGAGGAAAAACTTAGATTCAAATACAGGTAATTTTCATTACATAATTTGCATACTTAGTTCAGTGTGCGGATCGCGATGAGGGGGGGAAGATTGCTAACAGCCGACGGGCGATCGCTCGCGGCACGGATGCGGGGCTGGCTCGGCGCGCTGGCCGTCCTGGCGACCTGTGGCACGGCGGCGGCCCTGCCGGTGGCACATGCCGAGCAGGCCATGGCCCTGCTTTCGCCGGTGGCGCGCGCCCACCTGGAGTCGCCGCCCAACGAGAAGCCCTACAACGTCCGCCTGCACTTCCTCAAGTCGAACGAGCGGCGTCACGATCTGTTCTTCTCGGCGCTGCGCGGCATCGGTGGTGGCTATCTGGGCGTGGGCGCGGATCAGAACTTTACACTCGCCGCGATCGCTCGCGCCGAGGTCATGTGGCTGGTCGACATCGACGGTGACGTCATCGACTGGCACCGCATCTACGCCGCACTGATTCCCGCTGCCCCGACGCCGATCGCGCTGTCCACCCTGCTCTCTGGCAGTCGTGATGCCGAAGTCCAGGCCGCCCTGCGAACCCGCTGGGACGCCGCCGAGGCCGCGCGCCTGTGGCCGATCTTTCTGCGCTATCGCGGCTACCTGCTAAACCACTTCGCCGTCGAGCGCGAGTTCAAGTGGCGCGGCCAGCCGGTCACCTGGCTCTCTGACCCGACGCTGTACGCCCACATCCATCGGCTGATGACCGAGCGCCGCGTCATCGCCCGGGTGGGCGACCTGCACGGCGAGCGCACCGTCATCGCCATCGGCGCCGCCGCCCAGGCCGCCGGCATCAAGTTCCACACCGTCTATCTGTCGAACGTCGAGCAGTGGTTTCACTACAGCGTTCAGTTCCAGCGCAACATGGCGTCGCTGCCGCACAACGCAGCCACCGTCGTCCTGCGCACCCTGGCCCGCGGCGAGCTGGCTTTTCCTGAGCAGGATCGCTGGCACTTCTCGGTGCAGACGCTCGATGACTTCCTCGCGCGCATGAGCGCTCCCGTGCAGCCGCTCACCGCCGTCCACGGACTGATGCCGGCCATGAAGCACGCTCGCTCGCCCGGCGTCCTCGGTCTCTCGTGGATCGGGCCGGTGCTGCCAACCCAGCCGATCAGACCCTCGCTGCAGTCGCTGCCTCCGCTGCGCCTCTAGTACGCCTCTCGCACGCCTCTAGTACGCCTCTCGTACGCCTCTCGTTAAGGGCCAACCCTCGACGAAAGCGGGCTCAGCCGACCTTGCAGTCTGGCCGCATCGGAAGCGTTTGCTTCGCTCCGGCTGCTCTCCTATGGTGCGTCATGCGAGACAGCAAGCGGACTCATCCTCAGCGACGGAAAACCAGCTCTGCAGCGCGCGATGCAACGACAGGTCCAGAGTGGCTTGGCAAGCGCGTGCGCATCCCTCTTCCGGACGGAAAGCGCGGCGAGCGGCGCGGGCTGTCGCTGCCTGAAGAGCTGCTGCTTTGGCTAGAGCTACCAAGCGAGCGGATAGTCTCGCTGGAGGCTGTCGACCCGAAAGTGCCGACCTCGCTGACGACCGCGCTTCTGCAGGCGATGAAGAAGCCAGCGCGGGGAGCGGTGCAGCGGCCAGCCCGCATTCGCGTCGAGGATGGGGCGACCGCAGCCGAGCTACGCCGCGCACTGCCGGACATCGAGATCACCGTGGGCCCGCTGCCTGAGCTAGACGCGCGGGTGGCCGATCTTGTGACCGATCTGCTGGCCCATCTACTGGCCGATCTGCCGGCTAATCTTGCCGCCAAGACGGGGGCTGCCGACGACCCGCGCAGCTACTTCGAAGACGGGCGCGTATCGGGGCGTGCCGTCAAGGCGCTGTTCCGAGCCGCCGCGAGCGTGTACGAGAGCGCTCCCTGGGAGGTCGCGTGGGACGATCAGGTGCTGCGGCTCGACATTCCGGCCCTCGGCGTGGCGGGTGCCTGCGTGTCGATCCTCGGCGCAGCCGGTGCCTGCTACGGCTTGCTTATCCTGCCTTCGCTTGCCGCCTTTGAAGCACTCGTCGAAAGAGCAGAAGGGCTGATCCTGGGGGAGGCCGATCTTGGCATCGACGTCCTCGCACTGAACTTTGAGTCCGTCGAAGATCTGCCCCCGCGCATGCAGCGCGAAATCAAGCAGCATGGCTGGCCGGTAGCCGGTCCGCTGGCCTATCCCCTGGTGGAACATCGGGCAGCCGACGGCGGCTGGCATCCCCTGCATGAGCGGGATGTGCAGATCGCCACCGCCTGCGCCTCGGCCGTCGCGCGCTTCGTTGCGAAGCACAGCCAGGCATTGGAAGACGACTGCCCCGAAGAGATCACCGAGAGCTATTCCGAGAGCGGCTTCACCGTGCATCTTTCCGCGCCGTTTGAACCGGCGGACGAGTACTCCGCCGACGACGACTTTGACGGTGATGACCTTGACGGCGATGACCTTGACGGCGATGACCTTGGCGGTGATGACCTTGGCGGTGATGACCTTGGCGGTGATGACCTTGGCGATCATCCGCCCGTCAGCGCGATGCCTGATCAGCGCACGCAGCCCAAGATCTCGCGCAACGCGCCTTGCCCCTGCGGCAGTGGCCAGAAGTACAAGAAGTGCTGCCTGGGCACCACGAACCATCGGCCTCCAGCCCCAGTCTCCGATGGGCAGCACCTGGCGCGGGGGCATGTCATCGACGCCCGCCTGGTGACGCAGCTGAGGCGCTTCCAGCAGCGACACTTCCCGCATGCCTGGCCCCTTGCGGCGCAGGACTTCGACGATGAAGAGTACTCGCTGCAGCTCTTTGGACCGTGGCTGTTCTATGCCTTTCTCGTCGATGGACAGACGCTGGCCGAGCACTTCCTAGAGCAGCAGGGGGCGTCTCTGTCGATGGAAGAGCGCGAGTGGCTGCACGCCCAACGGCAAGCCTGGCTGAGTGTCTGGGAGGTTCTTGCTGTCGAACCGGGTCAGCGGATCACGCTCCAGGATCTGCTGAGCGGTGAGCAGCGAACCGTGAAGGACGCCGCTGGCTCCGCCGTGCTGACCAAGCGTGACACCTTGCTGGCACGCATCATCGACTTCGACGGTGAGGCGCTGCTATGTGGCTGCCACCCGAACCCACTGTCCCCGCTTCATGCCGCCGAAGTCGTGCGCCGCGTGCGCGGCAGGCTACGCCGCAAGACCGCCGTGCCCGTCGAGCGCTTGCGCGACGAGGCCCTGGGTCGCTACTTGATTGCGCGCTGGGACGAGGTCGCTGCGGCCCGGAGAGCGCACGCAGCTACCCCGCCGCAGCTACACAACACGGACGGCGATGCGCTGCTTTTGACCCGCGATCACTTCACGTTCGACCCAGCGCAGCGAGCGCAGATCGCCGGGCAGCTCAGCACCATCGCCAGGGCAGAACCCGCTGACGAAGAAGGGGAGGTCTTCGTGTTTCTTCGCCAGGGTAACGCGATGCACAGGGACTGGGAATCGACCGTCATCGGCCGCGCGGTCCTCGCGGAAAAAGAGCTGACCGTCGAGAGCAACTCGGCAAAGCGCGCCGACAAGCTGCGGCTGCGCATCGAGGGGGCCAGCCAAGGACGACTCTCCCACCGCGTTCGCGAGCACACCGATCCGCTGTCGCAGCGCGCGCCGCAGCCGACCCGTCCCGCGCATGCGTCCCCCATCCCCACCGCCGAAGCCGAGCAGATCCTGCGCGATTACAAGGCGCGCCACTACCAGCGCTGGATCGACGAACCGCTGCCCGCGCTTGGGGGCCTGACGCCCCGGCAGGCCAGTCGGCAGAAAGGGTGGCGTGGACAGCTAGACGCCCTGCTCAAAGACATCGAGCACGCCGAGCACCGCCTGCCGGGTGGCCCCCAGGTCGATCTCAGGGGCGTGCGCGCCGAGCTCGGGCTGCTGTGAAGTTGCGCGTCCTGTCCTAAAGGGCTCGCCCAGCGCCCAGGACACCGTCGAGGAGTCCGTCGATCTCGCGCAGTGCACGCGCAGCCGGCTCGCCGGGCAGGCTGCTGAGCGAGGCACGCAGGCTGGACAGCGCCCGCAGCTGTGCGAACAGCTGAATGTCTGACAGCTCACCGCTTTGCCGTAAGAGATCGCGGATGCGACCTAGCTCGCCCAGAAGATCTTCGAGGCGCGCGCCGATGGCCGCTCCACCGGCTCGCCGATCGCGCTGTGCAAAGGCGATGGGACGGACGATGGCATCCAGCGCATCGGCCTGCTCGGGGCTGTTCCAGGCGTGCCGCAGCACGAACAGATCGCCGACATCGGGCTCGTCTCTGCCGTCGAGAAACGCCGACGCCACGGCCAGCTTCAGCAGGCGCACAGCGCGGCGATCGGACAGCGCGATGCCTTCGCCGCGAATCTGAAACACCAGATCGCGATAGGTCGAAAGTAGCGCATCGGGACAGCGCAGCCGCTCGCGCAGGGTCCGCTGCAGCACCCGCAGCTCATCGGCGGTGAGCAGTGGGCCCTGCGCCACCGGACCGCGCGCTTCCTGCGCCAGCCCCAGCGTGATCAGTCCGTGGAAGTGATAGCTCTGCACGTTGCCGCTGCGGATGCGCAGCACGAAGCGATCGAGCAGCGCCTCTAGGCTGTCGTCGTCGGGTAGCTCGTTGCTGGCGGCGAACAAGGCCAGCAGCGGGACATCGATGCGCTCGGCCCCGATGTACAGGCGACGCTCGTTAAGCAGCGACAGCAGGCTGTTTAAGATCGCCGAGTTGGCCTTGAAGATCTCGTCGAGAAACACCACCTCGGCGGTTGGCAGCAGGCGCTCGCCGCGGCGCCGATACACGCCCTCGCGAAACGCCTGCACATCAAGCGGCCCCAGGATCTCGCCCGGCTCCGAGAAGCGGGTCAGCAGATACTCGAAGTAGCGGGCCGAGATGAGCTGCGAAAACTGCGACACCAGGGCGCTCTTCGCCGTGCCCGGTGGACCGAGGATCAGCAGGTGCTCCCCGGCGAGCGCGCTCAGCAGCATGAGCTGTATGACTTCGGCCTTATCGCAAAAGTTTTGCGACAAGGTACGGCCGATCTGCTGCAGCCGCAGGAGGGTGGGAAGGCTGCGCGGCGTCGGGCCGGCAGCGAGCGCGCGATCGACCATGCCCTATTGTGACGGGCTACCCAGCGCCCGCGTCAAGAGCCCCTGCAGATGAGAAACCACAATCGGCGGCACGGCGGCGCGGCAGGCCTCGGCGTGGGCGACGGCCCGCTGATAAAGCGGTGAATCCACCGTCAGATCCGCTGGCCGGGCAAGCTGCGGCGCACTCAGCCACAGGCTGGCAAACAGGGCGAAGAACGGCGTCTCACTCTCGGGAATGGCGGCGGTCAAGCCCGAGCTCGACGGAAAGACGACGTACGACAGCCAGTGCAGGTGACTACACAGACCCAGCCAGGTCTGCAGATCGCGGCGCGCTCCGGCATCAGAAGCGGCCTGCCCCAGCAAAGCGACGAGCGGCCCCGAAAGGACCTGAGCCACCGCCGAAAGCCCCAGGGCCAGGTAACGACGACAGACGATGCGGCTCAGGTGACGACGCCGCAGCAGCGGGGCCAGCTGACGCAGATCGAGAGCCAGCCCCTGCCCGGCGACGGCCGACGGCGGTCGGGGATACCACAGCGCGGTCAGCGGACTTGCGGCGAGCAGCGCCCTCAGCACTTGTGTCCCCTGTCCTCCGACGACCAGAAGCAGCTCGGGCCAGCACAGCGAGGTCAGCTCCAGGCCATCCTCGCCGCTCGGCTCCGTCGCGCCTGCCCGCCCAGGGACTCCGCGATCGAGCTGTTCCCCCAGCCAGGTGCGGCGGCGACGATCCAAGCGCTGCAGGCGAAACAGCGGCTCGGCGAGCGCGTGACGCATCAGGATCTGCGCATCGCGCTGCGCGGCGGCCGCGGCTTGCTCGCTCTCGGCGATCGCCGATGGTCGGTCTGGCGCAAGTGGATCGTCCGGCTCGCTGAGCTCCGACGGTTCGGGAACCAGCGGCTGCAAGCTGGTCTCGATCTCGTGCAAGAGCGCTGCACGCAGCGCCGGTCGCAACCCCCCGACCTCGGGACGGGCCAGAAACAGCAGATCGTGCAGAGCAGCCAAGAGCAGCAGCGCCCCGGGATCGTCGAAGTGTCGCGGATCGCTGGGCGGCGGAATCCCCATCGAAAGGAGGCGGTCCTGGGCGGCACTGACCAGCCCGGACAGGTGCTCACCACCACCACTCGCCGACGCTAGCTCGGTGAGCAAGCGACGCATGCCACGCCCGCCGAGCGGCCGACCGATCGCGACCTCGCCCCCGCGCAGGAGCGGCAGCGCAAAGCGATCGAAAAACTGCTCAGAGAACGGCGCGGCCATCGGCAATCAGTTGGAAATTTCGACGGATTAATCCGGTATGTCGTTTTTTTCGATAGGTGCCGGCAGCGCGGCTGGCGGCTCGGACAGCGGTCGCGGCCCGCCCCACAGCGGCCATAGAAACCCCAGGCTGGGATACAACGCCTGCGGCACGGGCTCGGTCGTGGCCGTCGCTGCCGCAGCTGGCGGATCGAGCATGAGCTCTTGCCTGAGCTGCGCATCGCTCAAGCCGGAGAGCACGCGGCCGAGCGGCAGCAGCGCCTGCCCCGGAAGTGCCCGGGCGGACAGCGGCAGACCGGGGGCACCACTGCCGTCCCCCTGCCCCTCTTTAGCCCCCGCGGCACACAGGATGAGACGATCGGAATCAGCCCTGATCTGAGCCCGCAAGAGCTCGGGGGATAGGCGCGGCACCAGGCTCAGCCCCAGCGGAACCAAGACCTGCGCTGCCGCCTCGTAATGCAGCTCGCCAATCGGCAGATAGCTCAGATCGCCGACGATGAGCAGGCCCTCGCCCAAGCGAGCGGCGCGCAGGCTGCCAAGTGCCCCCAGCGGCAGGGCGTAAAGCAGGCTGGCCAGCCGGCTGAGCTGCGCCCAAGGCACGATGCTGGCTGCGGCAACGCGCGCTGGCGTGGGCTCGGCAACTAGGCGCAGCGGACAACGGACGATGGGGGTCACACTCGGCAACGAGCCCAGGCCCGTCGCTGACGCGGCCGATACTGGTGCGGCTGGCGGTCGAGCGATCTCTTGCGGCGCGATCTCCTGCAGCGCGATCTCGCTGAGCTGCACCAAGCGCTCGATGGGCACAAACTCGGCGGCGGGTAGGCTTAGGATCCCCTGCGGCTCGGCCAAAAAAAGCCGGCGCTGGGCCGCCGGAAAGAGGCCGGCAAACGTCGTCAGGTCCAGCGGGTGCTGATAGCCCAGCTCGATCGCCAGCTGATCGCTGTGCGGCAGCAGCCAGCGCAGACCCGGCAGTCCGGACAGCGCCCCCGGCGAGCCCGCGAGGCCTCCGCTAACGCGCAGCAAGACCAGGCCCGGCCCGACGGCGTTGCGCGTCTCAGCGCCCGCTGGGCTGGCCCCGACTTCGTCCAGCGCAGCAGCCGCATCGATCGAGCGCTGCCACAGATAGCGCAGGATGCGCGGCAGCAGGGGCCGCGGCACGAGCAACCAAAGCGCTGTGCGCGGATCGTGCTGGCGCAGCGCGTTGGCCAGGCTGCGGCGCGCCAAGAGCGGCTGTCCCTGCACAAGCTGTAAAAGCGAAAGCTCAGAGAGGCGGCTATAGGCCAGCACTGAGGTCGCGGCGTACAGCACGCAGTCCCCGTCGCTGTGGCTGTACAACGACAGCGCATCGTAGCCCAGCGGTGCAGCAGCATCGCGATACTGCACGAAGTGCCGAGCACTGCCGACCCCTAGCCAGCTACCGACAAACGTGGCGGCGCGCGCACACAGATCCAGGCTGCGCGATTCGCTACAGCGCAGACGCAGCAGATAGCCCTGACTGCCGATCGCGCTTCGCACCTCTTCGCAGCGCAGCGTTGGAATCAGCTCGGACAGCGCCACCTGGCTTGAGATCAGGCGCAGAAACGCGACGAGCTGCCCCTGGCTTGGCAGGAGGATGACCGCCTCACTGCCGACGACGATGCCGCGGCCATCGAGGAACAGCCCGGGAACGCGAAAGCTGGCGCCGGCGCGCCCCAGGGCCACCGGCTCCAGCATGACTTAGCCCTTGCCCCCCAGCAGGCGACAGGCCCAGGCGGCCCGTTCGCGCAACGGACTCGCCTCTGCGACCTGCTCGTAGGCGCGGACCAGACCGCAGTGGGTGCTGGGGTCAAAGGGGTTGGTGGCAATCGCCGCTTCCAGATAGAGAATGGCCTTACGGGCGTCGCCTTTTTTCAGCCAGGCGCTACCCATCGCGGCGTTGATCCCGGGCAGCTCGGCATAAAGCTCGCGCGCCGGTTCGAGTGCGGCGATGGCGCGGTCGGGATCTTCCAGCGTCAGGTAGGTGCGACCCAGCTTAAGCGCCACCAGCGGGTGCGTGCCGCCAAGAATGGCCTGCGCTTTTTCGTATTCGACCGCCGCCGCCGGATAGCGCCCCCGGGCCCGCAGCAGACCCGCCAAGCGAATGAAGCCGCGCGCCCGTGGGTCGCGAATCTCGCCCGAGTCATCGTCTTCCACAGCTTGTGCCGGCGGCGCCTTTTCGCCCCCGCGCGCGGGCTGCCCACGTCCTTTTTTGAAGTGCAGCTGCGTCGAGTACATGCCGGCCTTGCTGCGCAGCTTGCGACCGCGCAGCCAGCCTTTCCACGAGCGCTCGAACTGCGCAAAGCTGCCGCCGTAGGCCACCGCGATCGCCTGCTCATCGCTCTTGCCGACTGAGAGCTCGCGCAGGATGCGGCGCAGTCCCGGCCAGCCGAGCTTGCCGTGCAGAAACTCGATGGCGGTATAGACCTCGGCAAAGGCCAGCGCAGTGTCTTCCTGCGACGGCAGCTTGGCCATCGAAGGCGACATCTGCGCGAAGGTGATGAGGCGATTTTTGGCCAGCCCAGCCGACAGCAGGTTCTCCATCGGTGGCGATAGCCCGCCCCCCGATCCGGCTCGCCAGCGTCGCTCTTCAAACTTGGCCAGGCCCTCGTGCATCCAGATCGGCACGGTGTTGTGCGACACCCGGCTGACGATGTAGTGGGTGTACTCGTGCGTCAGCGTGTCCACCCAGGGATAGCCTCGCACCAGAGCCCGTGGCGAGACGATCATCAGACGGTTCCACTTGCACAACGCAATGGTGCCGCTGGTCTCGATCTCTTTGATCGTAAGCGTCGAGACGCGCGCCAGATCGACGATGTCTTCATAGATCTCGACGCGCACCGGACCCGCTGGGCGGGCCAGCGCAGGCTCGCTGATCTCGGAGAAGTCTTCGCCCAGCGCAGCCCAGGCTTTTTCCAGCGCGTCGGCAGCATAGGGAATCAGCACCTCGTCGCGACCGCGGCGATAGCGCAGTAGGAAGTGGCCACCGGCAGAGCGCTGCTCGGCAAAGCCGCGCGTCACTTCCGCCGTGGCACTGGCCAGATCCGCAACCCCACGCAGCTCAGCCGCGTCGCTGGCCGCCAGGCGTTGCGAACTCAGCACGCCGCGCAGACGCCGCGCCGCGCCCTCGTAGTCGCCCTGGTGAAACAGCAGGTGGCCGCGCACGATCTCGGTCTCGGCGTCGTCTTTTGCTGCCGAGCCGGTGTGCGTAGCGAACAGCGCGGCGGCGTCTTCCACGCGCCACTCGCCGATCAGCCGCAGGACCGCCTCTAGGGTCTCGGCCCGTGGCCGAGCCTGGGTCACGTCTGTCGCTAACAGCAGCAAACACAGGCTCGAAAGCAGGCCCAGAAGCCCACGCCGAAAAACCCAGCTAGCTCGCGGGCGGCTCTGCGCGCAAGCAGCCAGCGGCGCTGCTGCAGTGCGGTTGGTTTGGCGCAGCGTGGCCATCAGCGTATGAGCTCCTCGTAGTACTGCTTGACCTGGTCGCGGTACTCGACCGGCGCTTCGCGCTTGGCGGCGTCGAGGATGTCCTGACGGAATTCCTTCGGGGCGCGATACTCTTCGGCGCCCGGGATCTTGACCGGCTCGCGATCGCTGCGGCTGCCGGCGCCCTCGCTGCGCGGACGGCGCGCTTGCTGCACTTGGCGCTGCAGCTGGCCCAGCTGCTCTAGCGCTTGCCCCTGTGACGCGACTGCACCGCGTGGGGCCAGGCGACCCAGCTCGCCTTCGGACTGCTGCATATGGCCCTGGGCTCGACGCAGTAGCTCGCCTGCTTGCTGCCCCAGCTGCTCAATAGCCGGCGCATCAGCTTTGAGCTGCTGTCCGCGCTTGCCGAACTCGCGCCCGACCTCGCCACTCCGTCGCCGCAGTGCCTCTTGCTCGGCGCGCAGATCCGCCATCTGACGACGCTCCTGCGGCGAAAGCAGATCTTCGGGATGCGGCAGCGCCTTGGCGATCTCGGCCTCGATCTCGCCGGCCAGATTGCGGGCTTGCTCGGCCCGCGCCCGTGAGCGACCGATGCGCACCCGCTGTCCCCAGCGCGAGGCCTGCTCTTCGCTGCGCAGCTCGCCTTCGATGCGCCCCATGTTCTGCCCCGCCTCTTCCGCCATCGCGCGGGCCTCGTCGAGATCGCCCTGCTCCAGCATGCGCGAGAGGTCATCCAGGCGGCGCTGCGCCTTGTCCATTTCATCCGTTCCCCAGGGGCCAAGCGGCGCGGCATCGATATCGGCAAGCAGCTTGCGTAGCCGCGCCACTTCCGGCTGCAGCTTGCGCGACAGCGACTCGGCGCGATCGCGCACCAGCTGACGGGCCCGCGCGCTGGCGTGCTGCTTGAGCTCCTCGGTGCGGCGCTTCAGCAGCTCCTCGTCATGCACCAGATCGCTGATGCGATTTTCAAGCTCGGCGAGTGCTTTCTCCTCGGCCGTGAAGCGCTCGCGGCGATAGCTGCGCAGCCCTTGCTCCATGCCTTTGATCAGGCCGTCGAGCACCTGCGACATGTGCTCGAACTCGGCGAGCGCGCGGTCGACATCGCCCTTCTGCAAAAGATCGCGCATGCGGTCGAGCCGGTTCTGCATGTCGTTCTGGCCCAGCGCTTCGCGATTGAGAAACTCTTCCGGCACCTCTTGCCCCAGACGCTGCGCCCGCTCGGCGAGCTCAGCTAGACGGCGCTCAAAGGCGCGCAGCTCGCGCTCGATCTCGCGCCGCAGGGCATCGGTGGGGGCGCGCTTGTAGTCAGCAAAGAGCTGCTTCATGCGATCGCGCAGCGACGACATCTCGTCCCCAATCGCGAGCAGCTCTTCCATGCGCTGCCGACCAATCAGGTCATCAAGCAGCAGCGTGTCGCGTTCTAACTCAACGATGTGGCGGTCGTTCAGGCCCGCGACATCCTTGCCGCTCAAGGCCTTGCGATGCGCCGCCGCGGTGACCTGCAGGCGACGGGTGCGCAGCTCACTCAGCAGCGCTTCTTCTTCTTGCGTCAGCTTGCCCAGGCGATGGCCGATCTCCTGCAGCGTCGACAGCAGATCTTTGGCCGCGCCAGTCGCGCTGCTCGGCTGGCCACGTCCGACGTGCCCAAGCTGGACCAGCAGGGTCTCGGCGCGACGGTGCACTGCCTGCAGGCGCTCCCAGTTATCGAGGGTCGGCTCCCGCGCCTCGGCAGCCGTCGGTGCAGCGGGCGCAGTGGGGCTGGCCGAGAGCGCGCGCCCCCAGTCGAGGCGGTCCCCCAGGAGCTGAATCGCTTGTTCCCGAAGCTGCTCTTGGCTGGCAAGGAGCGCGTCGGCTTTTTCGCGCGGACTCAAGACGTGCAGAATGTACGAACGCGAGCGACCGACGTTGGGACCACTGACCGTATCCAGGTCACGCGCCTCCATAAAGTAGACGACCGAGGTCCCGGGTGAGAGATCGATCTCGCTGAGATCCCACTCCATCTTGGCGGCCAGGCTGCGTACCGGTGCGCTGCGTACGGCTTCGCCTTTCTTGCCGCTGTCGGCGACGCTGCGCACCCGCTTGCGACGCTCGCCGCCGTTGCCGATCTTGTAGACCAGATCGACATCGCCCAGGCCCAGATCATCTTCGGCGCTGTAGCCGAGCTCAATGCGGCGCACCGAGGTGACCTCTAGCTCATCGGCGGGGGCAAAAAGCTCGACGCGCGGTGGCTGGTCGCGCTCGATATCCAGCCGGTGCACATCGCGCTCGCGTACGCGGTCCTGATAGCCGCGC
The DNA here is from genome assembly GCA_937952145.1 of uncultured Myxococcales bacterium. Taxonomy (GTDB): domain Bacteria; phylum Myxococcota_A; class Polyangia; order Palsa-1104; family JAEUJZ01; genus JAEUJZ01. The sequence goes on along the minus strand of CALFYE010000121.1, from coordinate 11,243 downwards.
TCGATGACAAAGAAGTACGAGCCGCTCTGCTGCGCCGTAAACGTCGCGACGAGCAGCGGATGATGCGGGCCATCGGCGCGGGGTGGAGGCCGCACGATCTGCACCGGGATGTTCTGCTGCCGCCCCTCAAGCTGCAGGACGGCGTGGGCGCGCTCGACGGGAATCAGCACGCGCGCTTCGACCCGGACCTCGGTCCCGGGCAGCACGGTGACATCGCCGGACGAGCTAGGGACGACCCGCGGCGGCAGCGCGGTGTAGCGCGGGTGGGTCAAGAGCAGGCGCAGGTCGCCGAGCAGCGGACCGCTGCTGACCGCGATGGGATTCGGCGGTGGTGACTGCAACAGCAGGCGGGCCCCACCCAGCATGGCGCCAAGGCGCAGCAGGAACAGCAGCAGCACGCCGGCGGCGATCAGCGCAGGACGAAGCAGGGGACGAAAATCGACCAGCCGTCGCACATCCAGGGTCGCCGCGGCGGCCGAGGTGCGCTGGCCCAGCTCGGCGATAAGACCCGGCGAGCAGCCGATGGGGGGAGACTGGGCAAGCTCCACCACCGACAGCAGGTCCGAGCGCAGGTCGGGCACATGCCCGCCGACGTAGCGCGCGATGTCACCGTCGCTGGGTGGCAGGTGCAGGGTGCGATACACCAGCACCGTCGCCGACCCCAGCACACTCAGGCACCAGACGACAAACAGCGGTAGCCAGGCTGACGAGGGCCCGGTCAGGCCAGCCAGCGACATCAAGGTCGAAAGCGAGACCAAGCCCGAAGACAGCCAAATCAGCACCCTCCGCACCAGGACCCGACGCTGCAGACGCCGCCGCACCTGGCTCAAAAACCAGGCCAGCGGGGCAGCGGGCGACGGGGCCTTTGGGGGGTGCGGGCCAGCTAGTGACTCGCCGCGGTCGGTGGGCATCGGCTGTCGATCTTCTGTTTTGGGGGCTTGGCCGGGTCGGCGTTTACGGAGCGCCGTCTCCGACCCAGAGTGGCGAACGACGCAGAGGTATTATTCCCCGACTGCCACCAGTCGCGAAAGGGGCTGTCGTAGGGGGATTTCGACCTCGCGCGGCTGGCGGTCCAACCGGCCGCAGTTCCGGTGTAGACCTGGCAGCAAACCTGATAACGTAGGTTCACACTGTTCCTGTGAATGACTAATCACAGACTTCGTCCATCCCTGTCAGCAGTCGCACACCGGACGGAGTCGAGACATGGCGAACATTGACTGCAAAAGCCCCGGACCCCACCCCAGCCGTAGACGAACGACAGGCCGACCGCGCCGCGCGTGGCGAGCAGGCCCCGTTACGCCAGGAAGAGGCGGCGCTGATCGAGCGGATCCGCCGCGGCGACCGGGGGGCTTTCCGGGTGCTGGTCGATCGCTATCAGCGACGGGTGTACTCGCTAGCCCTGGGCTTTGTCCGCGACCCCGACGAGGCCCGCGACGTCAGCCAGGAAGCGTTCCTCAAGGTGTATCGCCACCTCGACACGTTTCATGGGCAGTCGAACTTCTATACCTGGCTGTACCGCATCACGGTGAACCTGTGCATCGATCTGCGCCGCAAAGCGGGGCGGGGCAACCAGGCCGAGTTCGACGAGCGCATAGCGCACGAGGAAGCGGGGAGTCCCGCCGACCAGATCTCGCCGGGGCGGCTGCGCTTCGACCCAGCCAAGGCGCTGCACAACCGCGAGCTGCGCGAGCGCATCAATGCCGCCCTCGAACAGCTGAGCGAGAGCCATCGCTCGGTGCTGCTGCTGCGCGAGGTCGAGGGACTGTCCTACAAAGAGATTGCCGATGTCCTCGAATGTCCCGAGGGCACTGTGATGAGCCGACTGTTTCACGCCCGGCGCCAGATGCAGCAGCTGCTGCAGGACTTTGCCGAGCCTGGCTCCACTAAGGAGGCGGCCAACCTGGCCTGACACCAACATGTCATCGCGAGACCCCCTGCTCAGCAGACTGCACGACGGTGAGCTGCCGGCCCCAGAGGCCGAGTCGCTGCGGGCGGAGCTCACCCCGGAAGAAAACCAGAAGCTCCTCGCCTTGGCCGAGGTCTCGGCGGCGGTGCGTCATGCCAACACGCCGCCCGAAGATCAGCTTGCCGGGCTGGATCTGTGGGCCAGCCTCGAACAGAAGCTCGATGCCCAGGGGCTCGATAGCCGCCCGACGCCGGCCATGGGCACCGTACGCTCGCTGGACGAGGCGCGGCACAAGCGGCGACGCTCGATTGGTCTGACGGCGGTGTTCAGCACACTGGCCGCGGCGGCCGCGCTGCTCTTGCTCCTGCGCTCAACCCCCACCGTCAGCAATCGCTGCGATGTCGAAGAGCTCGAAGTCGCCGGTGAGAGCGCTACCGTCATCGCCATCCCCGACGAGCACGGCCGTGAAACGGCGCTTATCTGGTTCGATCACCAAGAGACCGATCAATGGGAAAGCCTGTGAAGTCTGCCTCGCCACTCTCTGTCTCCGCGACTCCTCGGCCGGCCTCTCCGGCAGCATCCGCAAGCGCTCGGCCGCGGCGGGCGCCCCTTGCCGTCGCCGCGCTGCTGGGCCTTGCGCTGACCCCATCCGCCTACGCACAGGGCAGTGCCCCCGCCGCGGCCGCGCCCGCCGTAGCCAAAGCCGGAAGCCCTGACGACGCCAAGGAGACCGCCGGCTGCTTGGTTCGCACCATTCACGCCGTGCACGAAGGCAGCGCCTTTGATGCGCAGCTTGAGCCGCTCAAGGGCCAGCTCAAGAGCCCTGCCCTGTCGGCCTGGAAGAGCTTCAAGCAGATCGACAAGCAGGATCTGACCCTGCCGCGACACAGCCCGCAGAGCTTCAACATCCCCGGCGAGCACCGCGGCAGCCTGCAGTTCTTGGAGAAGGTCGAAAAAGAGGGCAAGCAGCGCCTGCGCCTACGCCTCGAACTCTTCGATGGCGCCGCCAAGCTGCTAAGCACCGTCGTGCTGATCGATAACGGTGGCACGATGCTGCAGGCCGGCACCAAGCACGCCGGCGGTACGCTGATCCTCGGCTTCACCTGCCAGCTGAAGAAGCCCTAGTCCCCCGCTTCCCCCCGACTGCCCGCCTAGCTTGTTCCCGTCCCGAAACCGTAGCGAGGAGACCCGATCGGGGTGGCGCCCGCCCGGAGCGTCCTTCGGGACGTGAGGTTTATGGACGGGAACTAGCTTGCCTTCAAGCGACGGATCAGCTCGCGAATCCGACGCGAGCCACCGCCATCTCGATAGATAAAGCGCAGACCCACGCCATTGCCATGCAGGTACGCGACGCGACCCGAGAGCGGAGTCGGCACCGCGCCACCCGGCAAAAGGACATCGACGACCACTTCGCTGTCCATGCCGGGCAGCGGGTTCTCACAGCGCAGGAGCGCGCCGCCGAGCGAGATCTCTTCTAGCTCGCCATCGCGGTTATCGAGGCTACCGCCAGTGCGAAAGGTCACCGGCAAGTGGACCGGCAGTCGCGGATGGCGACGCTTGCGCGCCTGCACCTGACCTGACAGCGCCTTGAGGATGAAGCTCTGCTTGTCGCGCTCTTCGGGCAGAAACGCGACGACCGCGCCGGCTCGCACACGCAGCCGAGGCAGCGCTGGCCGCCAGGACTGGACCTCGCTGCGCAGCAGCATCTTGTTCGGGAGGCCCTTGCAGAACACCTCTACGACGACCTGATCCCCTACGGTAAGTGGCGTCGTGGTCGCGACAAACAACCCCCCGTTGGGCAGGTCGGCGTGGTACGCCTCGTCGAAGTCCTGTCGGTTTTGAAAGCGCGCTTTCAGGATCTGCATCAGGGCGGGACCATATCACAATCACTCCTCGGGGCAAGCACGCCCTGCGCGGCTGCAAGCGAGAGGCCGCCGGGCTTTTCGGAGTCCGCGCGCGGAAGCCCGATGCCCCCATGCAATTGCTGTACAGTGCGGCGCATGAAGGTGCTGATCATCATTCCCACCTACAACGAGCGCGAAAATATTGGGGCGCTGATTGCCCAGATCCACGCCGCGCTCCCCGTCGCTGACGTGCTGATCGTCGATGATGCGTCACCGGATGGCACGGGCCAGCTTGCGGACGAGCTCGCTAAGAGCGACTCCCGGCTGCGCGTCATGCATCGCAGCGGCAAGTTAGGTCTGGGCACCGCCTACTTGGCCGGCTTTCGTCTAGCACTAGAGCAGGGCTACGACTTCGTGTTCGAGATGGACGCCGACTTCAGTCACGATCCGCAATACCTGCCGATCATGCTGCGCACCGCCGGGGGTCAGCCCGATGACGCCAGCGCCGCCCCGCGCGACGAGGCTGCCGATATCGTCATCGGCTCGCGTCGCGTCCCGGGGGGAGGCACGGAAAACTGGGGCCTGCTGCGACGCTGCATCTCGGCCGGCGGCAGCCTGTACGCTCGCGTGATCTTGGGCGCGCTGCGTCCTGGGACGTTTCTCGGCTTGCCGGTCGCCGACCTGACGAGCGGCTTTAAGTGCTTCCGCCGCCGCGTTCTCGAAGCCCTCGACTTAGACAGCGTGCACTCGGAAGGCTACAGCTTTCAGATCGAGCTCACCTATCGCGCGCTGCGCCGCGGCTTCGTCGTGCGCGAGATTCCGATCATCTTTGTCGACCGACGCGCCGGCCAGTCCAAGATGTCTTCGCGCATCTTCTTGGAAGCGATGGGCGTGGTCTGGCGACTTCGCCTGCAGCATCCGTAGCCCGTGTGATTCCCGCCCGAACGTCCGACTTTCCGCCCCGTTATTTCCGCAACAATCTGGCTAATAAATTAGCGAATCCGTCGCTGAGCGGCGACACAGATTTCTTGTCGATTGCTGCTTAGCTGGGTGGCGCGGACTTCGTCAAAGCCCATCGCCGAAAGCTGTTCCAGCCAGCGCGGAACCTGTCCTGCCAGGCTCCAGTCGTTGAGCTTTAGGGTCAGGAGTGCACCGCGCAGCGTCGAGCGCAGCGTGCCGAGCAGCCGACGCAGACCATGCAGCGCCACTTGCGGAGCCAGGTTGACATCGAGCAGCAGCCAATCGACGCGAGCCGGTAGCGCTTCGCGCCGTAGCTCGGCCAGGGTCGTCTGCAGGTGCGTAAAGCGCGGCTGTTGCAGTACGCGCGGATCCATGGCGCCGGGGTCTACCCCGACCACGGTCAGCCCGCGCTGCAGCAGAGCCCAGCTCGCTCCACCGGGAGCAGCGCCGATCTCGACGGCCACCTGCCCAGGCCGCAGCCCAAGGCCGCTAAAGGCCAATCCCTCTTCGAGCTTCAGCCAAGCGCGGGACGGTGCATCGGAGGGCAGGCGCAATGGCAGGCGCCCTCCGGGATGCGGCGAACGCCCGACGCAGTGGCGATGCAGCCCCAGCAGCCAGGGCTCGTCGCCGACCGACTCGCTCGCCACGATATCGGCGGGCAGCGGCCGAGGCGGCAACACGACATCCAACAAGAGCTCGCCCGGCTGCTGCGCCGGTCCGGGACGCAGACGCAGGGCCGGCAGCGCCTCGACAATCGCGGCTGTGACCTCGGCAATGCGCGGGTCAGCATCGGCCTCGCCATCGCGCGGAGAGTCGTCATCATGACGCCCCCGCCGGGCATAGACCTGCAAGCCCAGCCCCGGCGGCAGCGCAAGGCCAGACGCCACCAGGGACTGCACGCGCTCGGCAACCTCGCTGGCTGAGCCAGCCCGCCCCAGCGAAGCACCGAAGGCACGGAAGAACACGGCTGTGGCCAGCTCATCTGCCTGGTCGTCAAGCGCCAGAGCCGGCTCGCACTTCCAGGTCAGCAGGCCGGGACGCATGAAGGCCGGTCGATAGCTGGGCCGCAGACGCACAAGCTCTGCCTTGGCAGCGGCTTCCGCTCCGATTTGGCAGAGGGCGAACGCAAAGGGAAAGCGCACCGTCGCGGCGGCGGCAGCCCGGGTCGGGGACGGTGGCAGCGGCTTCGAGATCACGTAGTCCAAGGTCGCAGGAGGAGGCGAAGACACAGAAGTGGAGCCTTCTTAACACAAGGCCGCGCCAGAGCCGGGGGTCTCGGGTATAAAACGAAGTCATGCTGCAGTCGCCCAGGCGTCAGGGGCTACAAGCCCTCCTCTCTCCCCGTTCGCACACGATCGTTGCGAAGCCGGCTGCGTGGCTGGCTGGGCTTGTCGGTCTTTCCGTGTGGCTGCTGCCGCTTGCCGCCTTCGCCGGCGTGGACGGCGTCGAGACCGATCTGGGCCAAAAGCTGAACGCGCTCCTGGCGTCTGGCAACACCGGCATCTGGGTGTATGGCCTGGCCTTTCTCGCCGGCTTTTTCACCAGCCTGACGCCGTGTGTCTATCCGCTCATTCCGATCACCGTCAGCCTGTTCGGCGCGCACAGCAAAGAGGCCTCGCGCAAGACGGCACTGCTGCTCGCCGCGAGCTATGTCGGCGGCATCGCCTGCATGTACAGCTCGCTGGGCATCTTGGTGGGCCTCACTGGCGCCAAGTTCGGGACGTTCATGACCAGCAAGCTGGTGATGATCCCGGTGATCTCCTTCTTCATCGCCATGGCCGCTTCGATGTTCGGCGCCTTCGAGCTAGCGCTACCGGTCGAGCTGAACACTCGCCTGTCGCAGGTCGGTGGCAAGGGCTTCCTGGGCGCCTTTCTAATGGGCCTGGTCGCCGGCCTCATCGCCGCGCCCTGCACCGGGCCCCCGCTGGCGGCGCTGCTGCTCTTCGTCGGGACGCAGCAGTCGGTGGTGCTCGGTGGCTCACTGCTGTTTGTCTATGCGCTGGGCATGGGCGTGCTGTTTTTCATCATCGCTGGCTTCGCCCTGACGCTGCCCAAGTCCGGGGCGTGGATGGACGCGATCAAGCACATGTTCGGCGTCATCATGTTGGTCGCCGCGCTGTACTTTGCGCGCAACCTGCTATCGCCGCTGCGTGAGTACGGCAAAGCCAACCTCAGCTTCCTCGGCATTCACGGCGCGCTAATGGCTGCCGGCATCGCGTTTGGCGGCTTACGCCTGGCATTTTCCGACGGTGTGCGCTCGGCCGCGCGCAAGAGCCTGGGCATCCTACTCTTGACCATTGGGCTGTTCGGTTCGGTGTCGTGGTTCTTGGCGCCGCGCGATATCGGCGCTGTCTGGCTGCGCGATGAAGCCCAGGCCGTGGCCCAGGCTGGACGCGAGCACCGGCCGCTGCTCGTCGACTTTGGGGCCGAGTGGTGCCTGCCCTGCAAAGAGATGGAGCGCCGCACCTTCGCCGATCCCGCTGTGCAGCGCGAGCTTGCCCGCTTTGTGCTCGTGCGCATCGACTGCACCGAAGGCAGCCCACAGAGCGATGCGCTGCAGAAGAAGTACGACTCCGAGACGCTGCCCTCGGTGTTGCTGTTCGATAGTCAGGGTCAGCGAGTCGCCAAGCTCAGCGAGTTCACCCCGCCCGAGAAGCTGCTTCCCATCCTGAGCCAAATTAAGTAAAAGCAGCCGCCGATGGCTAGTCGCTCCCAAGCTGCGCCGCGCGGAGTCGCCCGCTTCCTCGCCAAGCCGCGGAACAAACCGACGGGCAAGACCCCGCCCTCGGCCGGCGGCGTGACCGACGCGGACAAGCCAGCGGAGCCCGGCAAAGCAACTCCCGCGCTCAAGATTCCCGAGCTCCTCAGCGAGCTAGAAGAGCACTTCAAGCAGCTTGCCATCCGCGTGACCTACGAGGCGCTGGGCGGCGAGCTCGGCTCGGGTGGACTGTGCAAGGTGCGCGGGCAGTACCGCGTCATCATCGACAAGCGCACCACGCCAAGTGAGCGCGTGGCCATGCTGTTGCCGCTCTTGCTGCGCTTCGCACCAGAAGACCTCAGCGTTTCGAAAGCGCTGCGCGATCTGCTGTCTCGTCTACGCCCCGCCGATGGGGGCACCGCTGCGACCGACGAAGCAACCACCGACGAAGCAACGACCGACGAAGCAACGACCGACGAAGCAACGACCGATGCTGCACCGGCTGAGCCGCAGGAACCCAGCGCGGCCCCACCGGACGAAGACGATTCGGTGGCGGAACACCTAAGCCCGGCGTTGGCTGCTGCGGACGACTCGCCGCCCGACGATTCTGCACCTCCCGCTGCCTCATGAACCCCGCCGCTCCCGCTTGGGCGGACGATCCCCTGCTCGCCGGCCTCTCAAAAGAGCAGGCGGCAGTGGTGCTGTCGCCGCCGGGGCCGCTCTTGGTCTTGGCGGGTGCCGGCAGCGGCAAGACGCGCGCACTCACTCATCGCGTGGCCTATTTCTTGGCGCATGGGGTTGCGCCTGAGCGCCTGCTTCTGGTGACCTTCACCAATCAAGCGGCGCGCAGCCTGCTTCACCGCTTGGCTCAGCTCGGCTGGTCGCGGGCGCGCGTCGATCGCGATGCGCTGTGGCTGGGCACGTTTCATCACCTGGCCCTGCGCGTGCTGCGGCAGCATGGGCACCGCATCGGGCTCTCGGATCGCTTCGTCGTCCTCGATCGTGGCGAGTCCGCCGATCTCATCGCCGCCTGCATGGACGAGGTCGCGGTCGCACGCGAGCGCCCCTGGCCCCGTCCGGCGCAGCTCCAGTCACTGCTCTCGCTCTCGATGAACAGCGAGACCACGCTAGAGCAGACGCTCGCCCAGCAGGCTCCCGAGCTCATGGACTCGGTCTCTCCGCTTTCGCAGGTCTACGAGCGCTACACCGCCCGCAAGCTGCGCATGGGCCTGTGCGACTTCGACGATCTGCTGCTCGGCTGGCGCCTTCTGCTCTGCGATCAGCGCGTCGTTCGTGATGAACAACGCGGTCGCTTCCAGCACCTCTTCGTCGATGAGTTTCAGGACACCAGCCGTATTCAGTGCGCCATCATCGAAGACATCGCGCAGGGCTATCGCAGCCTGACCGCCGTCGGGGATGACGCGCAGTCGATCTATGGTTTCCGCGGCGCGCAGGTCGGCAATATTCACGACTTTCCGCGTCGCTGGCCGGATGCCAAGGTGCTCTATCTTTCGACGAACTATCGCTCGGCGCCTGACATCGTCTCGCTATCGAATCAGGCGGTCGCGCGTCAGCCTTCGCCAGTGCCGCGACCGCCGATGCGCTCCGGTCGGCCGGAAGAGCCACGCGTCATCCCCGCGCTGATCGCCCTGCCCGATGTCCGGCTGCAGGCTCGCTTCGTCGTCCAGCGCATCGTCGAGCGCATTGCCTCCGGCGTCCGCCCGGCCGATATCGCGGTGCTCTATCGCAGCCATCGCCACGCTCGCGAGCTTCAGGTCGAGCTCTTGCGCTGTCAGATCCCGCACGTTGTGCACTCGGGTCAACGCATCAGCGAACAGGCGCATGTCCGCGACACGTTGGCGTTTCTCCGCCTGTGTCACAACCCGCAGGACCGCATCGCGTGGACGCGCGTGCTGCGGCAGGTGGCGGGCCTCGGGGATACCGGACGGGCGCGCATCCTTGGCGAGCTCGACGGTCAGTTTGCCGCCGGTGAGCCAATCGCTGACCTCAATGATCGGCTGCTGCGTCACGCCCGGGGTGACAGCAAGCGCGGTCTGCAGCGACTCTTTGCGCTGCTCGCCGAACTCCGCGAGCTTTCGCGGCGCGATCCCGGCAAAGAGCACATGCCGGCGCGGCTCCTCTCGCATGTCCTCGACCGGCACTATCGCGACTACGCGCGACGGGCGTTCGCCGATGCCGACAGCCGACTGGTCGATCTCGATGGCCTGTGCCGCCGGGGCGACGCCGACCCTCTGCCGCCGGGTGGACAGCAGCCGTCTCTGCCGCTCTCGCCCGGCGATACCCTGTCGGCCTTCCTGGCCAGCGCCACCCTCGGCGAAGAGCTGGAACCGCGCTCGCGCAACGACGAACAAGCCGTCGTGCTATCGAGCATTCATCAGGCCAAAGGCCTGGAGTGGCACATCGTCTTTGTCATCTGGCTCGCCGAGGGTTTCTTCCCCAGCGCGGCCGCCCTGAGCGATGCCGGCCGTGGCTCGTGGTCGGCACCCCGCCCCGCCGATCCCGGCAGCATCGCCGAAGAGCATCGCCTGTTCTACGTCGCCATCACGCGCGCCCGCGACGAGCTGTATCTGTGCCATCCCCAGACCAGCGGACCCGCCGGACTCCTGCGCCGGTCGCGCTTCTTAGACGAGCTTGACCATCCCACCGCACCACTTGAGCGCTGGCGCATCCAGGTTGAACAGCCCAACGCCTAGCCGCGTGCGCCCCTGGCTTGAACCCTGGCCTCCGCCGCCCCAACCCCCCGCAGCAAATGAGAACCTAACGAAAAAATCTCTTGACCCTGCCGCAAGCGCTCTGATACCTCTTACAGCCGCCTGGACGCGCTGCATCGACTGAACTTTGTGGCATCTTTCGTCCCCAGCCTGTCACGAAGCAAGGGCGTATAGCTCAGTGGTAGAGCATCGGCCTTACAAGCCGGGGGTCACAGGTTCAAGCCCTGTTGCGCCTACTCCAGAAGTTCTTTGACAGAATCGCAGGACCCATCATGGGGTGGTAGTTAAGTTGGTTATAACGCCGGCCTGTCACGCCGGAGGCCGCGGGTTCAAGTCCCGTCCACCCCGCAAAGCAAAAGGCCTAGTTTCTCGTCGAAACTGGGCCTTTTTAGTTTCTAGCGCCTGCACTGCCGGGCAGGTCGTTTTGGGGTGGTTTGTCACTTTTTTGTCACCCGCTGCCGGACGTGCTCGCGATGGGAGTGGTTTGCAGGGTGATGACCTTTGCAGGCTTTGGGGCCGGAGAGCCCAGCCCAAGCCCAGCGCGCAAGGCGGGCGAAAACGTCTTGCGGATGTGGTGGTCATAGTACCGGCGCGTCACCATCGGCGATGAGTGTCCCACTGCCGCGCTCACTTCGTCGAGCATGCCGCCACCCGACAGGCTGCGAGATACGAAGCTGTGCCGCGTAGCCTGATAGAACGTCATCTTGAGCCCTAGCCGGTCTAGCACGGCGCGCACCTTCCCGCCGTACACGACCGGGGCGTTGGCCCCGCGCGACGCCATCACCATCGTGCGCACCTGGTAGCGGCCGGCGTCGACGGTGAAGAGGAGCGCGGTGCCGACGACGGTGCCGGACTCGAAGTACAGGGTCTTGTCCAGGTCGGCGGCGGTCGGCACGTTGACGCCGCTGGCGGCGATGTCGACAGTGACGGCGATGTTGCTTAGCATCACCGCATCACCGGTGGCATCCTTCACCACCAGTTCATCCGCTGTGATATCGATCTTGCTGGTCGGCGATGCGCTGTTGGCTCCGGCTCTGAGGCGCCGAGATTGCGCGGCCAGGGCAAGCGGGCCTGCAAAGGTCAAAACACCGGCGCCATTGGTG
>CALFYE010000120.1 GCA_937952145.1 uncultured Myxococcales bacterium | reverse complement strand
TGCGGCGATGCGTACCGGCTCGTAGTGATGGCGGACGCGGGCCTGCATCGCCTTCTGCACCAGGTTCGAGCGATGTGGCCGCAAGAGCTCTAGCGCCAGCTCGCGCGAGCGGGGACTGCCGGTGTCGATGGCTTCCAGCAGCACCTTGAGGCGCGGGCCATCGATCATCGGCATCAGGTCTTCATTGCCGTCCTGCGACATCGTCGCATCGACGCTGCCTTCTTCCAGCGTCTCGCGCAGCGTGCGGGCATACAGCGCGCCCCAGCGGCTTGAAAGCACCGTCACGGCGAACGACAGGAACAGCGCCAGGCCGGTGATCCACTCGTGCTCCAGCGTCGCGGCAAACGCCCACAAGAGCAGCGCGCCGATCGCCTTGGTCAGCGGCTGCAGGATGCCGCCCAGGACCAGGAGCAGGCTGGGCCGCACGCTCGGCGACAGCGCCGCCACCAGGCAGGACTCGGCCGGGCGATGCAGGTTGGGACGCAGCATCTTGTCGAGCAAGAGCGCGCCCATGATGATCCAGACTGAAAGCTGCGGCGCCAAGTGGGCGTACGCCGTCGAGTAGAAGTACCCGCTTAAGCACAGCCACAGCGCGGCCGGCAGGATCGCCAGGCCCAGGCCGACACCGAAGTGTTCGAGGACCGGCGTCGTCACCAGCACCTGCGTCGCGATGCCGCCGACGTTTGACACCGCGAGCAGCACGCACATCACCAGCGTGATCGTCTGCGGCTCCCAGGCCGTCTGCTGCAGCGAGACGCGCGACTCGTACTGCAGGAGCAGGCCGGTCCAGATAATTCCCGCCGAGCCCAGCGTCATCCAGCGTACGAGCGGGATGGTGAACAGGTTCTTCAGGTTGCTCTGCTGCGTGCTGCTGCTCTGACGGCGCTTGGCGGGTGTTCGCGCGGCGTAGTCGGTGCGCACCAAGAAGCCCGCCGCCAGCCAGAACAGCCCCGAGGCCCACATCAGGAACTGCGGCTTGACGTGCAGGTTGCGCAAGAGCACCGGGATGATCGTTCCCGCCAGCAGGCCACCGACGCCAGCCCAGGTACCCAGGCGCGGCAAGAGCCAGCGGATCTGTGCGGCCTCCAGCGGGGCTTGGAAATACGTCCAGGTGGCGGCGACGCCCAGCGTAGTCGCGACTTCGGTGAACAAGAACAGGGCCAGCGTCGAAGACGAGCTGGGCACCACGTTCCAGCCCGCCGCGACCAGCGTAAGGGCACCGAGGCAGAACAGGATGATGCGCAGCGCCGCCGCCGCCGGTAGCTTGCGCAGCAGGCGATTGAGCCCCAGGGTGGTGAGCGCCGTCAGCAGGCTGCCGACCAGCATGGCCGGCGGGATGGCCTGCTTGCGGTGATAGGTCAGAAACAGCGCATCTTGATACGAGCTCGAGAGCACGACGTTCAAGATGACGACCGCCGCTAGCCAGCGCAGGCGGCTCTCGGCGTCCTTCAGGCCGACGGCGGGAGACTGATCGGCGCTCATGCCCACCGCGCGGAGCGAAGGAAGTTTGGGTTTCTGACAAAGGCGGCGGGATCACCGAGGCGAAAGACCTGAACCCGGAACCCTACCGGCCGAGTCCTGGACCCTGGCGATCCATAGCTAACCGCCCGAGGCAACGTGATCATTCGATACCGGGAAGATTGTATCGTCCACGGCAGCCAAAAGAAAGCGTGCTGTGCCTCGCAAAAACTACTCACGCAGCCCGAAGTTCGGCCGGTGGATCTCCCCCCCTTCTGGCGGGCCTACCCACACGGGACCGCCTCTGCCTCCACGCCATCGGCTGCGGCTGCGGAGCGGACTCCATGAGCCCCCACGGGGGCCCCTGGCCAGGTTCAGCAGCGCCCCATCCGGCCCGCTTGCCGCCGGGCGGCATCCCAGATTACGTGGTTGAGCTCGCTATGATTGATCGATAGCGGAGCCTGGCGCAGCCTGGCGACTTGCTCCCGAAAAACGCTTAGTGAACCGTGCTTGACGGGCTTACTTTACACAAAATCATCAACATAATGTCGGGCTGGGGACCGGCACCGTAAGGAATTCGGGCGACCTCCTGCCAGCCGAGCTGATTGAGGCACTTGGCCAGCTCGTCTGGGTTGTGGCGACGGTGGCGGCTGATCGAAAAGTGCCGCTCGGTGCCGCCCTTGGTCTTGACGTGCGCCATGATCTCGATGGCATAGCTGCCGCGGACGGCGCAGGCGGTGTCGATCTGGGCCGAGCACTGGACATCGACCAAATCGGGCACATAGCGGTGAATCGGCCCCAGCAGCCACTCGGCCACCGTCGGGCGGACCCCGTTTTTGAGCGCCGGATCTTTGGCCTCGATCTCTTCCGGACGATCCGGCGAACCATGGGCCAGGCAGATGTCGACCACCAAGCAGTCGCCGGGCGCGTAGCCGGCCAGGTTGTGACGGACGAAGCGCACCTCGTTGTCGAGGTTGGCGATCGTGTGGCCCAGCATGACGATCACCCGCCGACGGTGCGCGACCTCCGACTTGTAGTGCAGCTGGCTGTAGCGCGGCAGGTGATGGAAGTTGCCGTGGATGGCATAGCAAGAGACGTTGCCCAGGCGCTCCAGCACCTCGGTGGCATGGCGATAGCCGGTGGTCAAAAGGGCATGGCTGATGTCCACCAGATACATGCGGTGCGCCACCCCAGGCCGTGGGCTGGCCAGCGCCTGCATCAGCCGCGTCTCTTGCCGCGCGTCGCCGGCCCCCAGGCAGATCAGGTCAATGCCGGCCCGGCCCAGGGACGGCTCCAGCTTCTCGGCAGCGAGCTCCAGCGGGACCGAGCGGCGATAGTCTCGCTCGTAGTTCTCGTCGGTCGATAGCGCGTACCACTTGGCGGCGCTCATCGAGTCGATGTAGGCGTAGGTCTGCTCGATATAGCCGCCCTCGCTGTTGAGCTGAGCGACGAGGTCGAGGAACATGCGCATCGGCTCGTAGGTCGGCGAAAAGTACGAGGTCGGGGCGGTATGCGGGTCGTGGAAGGAGTCGGTCTTAAGCGGTAGCTCGCTCGGCTGCAGGTTCAGCTCTTTGACCGCAAGCAGCCGCAGCAGGGTCGAGCGCGTGGGAGTCGCCGTCCCCGCCTCGACGCCCTTGATGGTGCCGGTCGACAGGCCGGCTAGCTCGGCCAGGCGCTCCTGCGTCAGGCTGGCTTCCGCTCGCCGCTTTCGCAGCAGCTTGGCCAGCTCGCGTCGGCTGGCGCTGGTGCCGCTGTCCGCCGGCAGAAGGCTCGGCTGCCCGCTGGCCTGAAAGAGGAAGTCGAGCACCTCCTGCTGGCGTCGCAGCGCCTGCTTCCAGCCCGCCTGCTTGTCTGCCGGCTGCTGCGAAAGCAGCGCCTGAAGCGCCTGCAGCGTCGAGACTGCGAAGGCCTGCGCCGACTCCGTCAGGCTGTGGTTAAGCGGGCTTCCCGACGGTGCGGTGGCCGCTGCGGGAGTGCCATGGCCCGCCGTTGCCGGGGACGCCGAAGTCGCGGCAGCCGAGCGCTTGCCCGGGCCGGGCAGGTCTGCTGAGCACTTGGTTGTCATTGATGGATTCATAGCAACATAAAATACCGGCGCTTTGGAGATAAAGCCAGCACTGATTGTCAGCTGGCCGCTTAGCGGCTAATCGGGACGTCTATTTTTGACCATGGACAAAAATGGCCACGACCTTTGTCTGTTCGTGTGTCTTGTGATTGACCGTTGATTCGCTGGTAAAGAATTTTCAATGTTTACCAATTCACCCTCCGCCCAGCGCGCCTCTTTACCCCTCCGAACGCTGCGAACACACCGAAACAGCGACGGAAGAAGGGGGATCTTCGGCCGACCGGGGCTGAGGGGCAAAGCTGCAGCCTCGGCGCCCTGGGTCATCAGTCCACGGCAGGCGCTGATCCTGGCTGTCGCCTGCGAGCGGCTAGCGTTTGGCCTGCTGGCTTCCCTGCTGGTCTTTCAGCTTAGCGAGCGCTGGGGTCTGGCAGAGGGCCGCGCCGCGGCCTGGGTGGGATACTTTCTTGCCGCTTCGTACATGACCCCGCTTCTGGGGGGGCTGCTGTGTGATCGCGGCCTCGGATCGCATACCGCCTGCATCGCCGGCTGCCTCAGCCTGGCCTTGGGCTATGCGGCGCTCCTGAGCCATCACCCGATCGCACTTTTGCTGGGGAGCCTGCTTTTGCTCAGCGGCTCGGGACTCTTTCGGCCGGGCGTGCAGCTCTTGTTCGACCGCTTGCTGCCGCCGACGAGCAGCAGGAACCCGGCCGAAAATCCGCAGCGCGACGAGGTCTACGCGGCCATGCACGCCATCGTGAATATCGGCGGCATGCTGGCGCCGCTGCTCAGCGATGGTCTGCGTCGCAGCGCAGGCTGGAGCAGTGTCTCGGGGATGGCGGTGGGCTGCATGCTGGTCTCGCTGGCCCTTTTACTGCGCGGCATCCCGAACATGACCCGACACACGGCCGCCGCCAGTTCGCTCCCAGCGCGCTGCCCCGAGGGAGAGCGTCTCGACACCGGGCTTCCAGCCGTCCGCCCCCAGCCAGCGCCGCCGCCCTCGCTGCGGACGCTGCTTGCGCTCAGCGTGGGGCTGATTGGCTTCTGGATGGTCTACGCGCAGAGTACGAGCACGGTCCTCCTGTGGGCCCAAAGTGGCGTCGATCGGCATCTGGCGTCGGCAGAGCTGCCGGTCAGCCTGTTTGCCGCGCTGCCCTGGGCCTTGGTGGTCGTCTTGACGCCGCCGCTGCTCTCGCTATTGCGGGGGCTGCGCCGTCGCCATCGCGAACCGACCGCTCTTGCCCGACTGCGCTTCGGCTTTTGGCTGCTGTCTTTCGCGTGTCTGGTGCTTGCGGTCGCAGCGTCGTCGCTCTTCCGGCTCCCAGTGACGGCCGCGGCAACGACACCCGCTCACCTCGCCTGGCTGCTGGCAGCGCTCTGCCTCATCACGCTCGGCGAGCTCTGCGTCGCGCCGCTCGGGCCTGCGATCTTCCTTTTGCACTCGCCAAAAGCGCTGCGTGGCCGGGCGGTGGCGCTGTGGTTTGGGACGCTGGGCATCGGCATGCTCGGCGGTGGCGCGCTGAGCGAGCAGTGGGGGCAGCTCTCGCCGGCGGCTTTCTTTGCGATCTGCGCGGCCCTCGGTCTGCTGGCTCGCTTGGGAGTCACAGAAAGGCTTCTTTCCCTCGGGAAATCTTGATACGCTGACGGTAGGCATGGCCATGGATGACTGGAAATCGCGGAAGCATACGGTGCGGGCGGGGCAGCCAGTGCGGGGGCAACCCTGCTTGCTCTTGGTCTATGCCGGCTCGCTAGACTCGACGGATGTTGGGGCCCGCTACGACCTGGTTGGCGACGAGCTGATCATCGGTCGCAGCAGCGATGCCGACATCCAGGTTGATCGCGACTCGGTCTCGCGCCGGCATGCGCGCCTGGCCCGCGGCGAGGAAGGCTGGGCGGTGGCCGATCTGCAGTCCACCAACGGCACCTACGTCAACAACGAGTCGGTGCGTGAGCATCAGCTGGTCGACGGCGACTTCATCAAGATCGGCAATGCCATCTTCCGCTTCTTCGGCGGTCCCAACATTGTCGCGGCGGTGCATGAAGAGATGTTCCGCCTGGCCGTCACCTGCGCCTTGACGCACTGCTTTAACCGCCGCTACTTCGTCGATCTTCTAGAGCGCGAGATGATTCGCGCCCGTCACTTCAGTCGGCCGCTATCGCTGGTGGCGCTCGACATCGATCAGCTCAAGGTGGTCAACGAGACCTTCGGTCACCTGACCGGCGATCACGTCATCCACGAGCTGGCGCGCCGTACGCTGGCCCGCCTCGATCGCTTCGAGGTGCTGTGCCGCTACGAGGGCTCGCAGTTCCTGCTGCTGCTTCCCGAAGTCGATGTCGAGGGGGCCGCGTCCCACGGCGATGAGCTGCGTCGCGCGATTTCCGTCGAGGCCGTGCAATCAGACGGCGATCTCGTGGTGGTGACCCTGTCGGGGGGCGTGGCCAGCTTGGCCAGGGAGTCCGACGCTCCGAGCTTCATCCGCAGCGTGCAGGAAGCGGTGGCGCGGGCCAAGAAGGCCGGTCGCAATCAGTTCGCGCGCTGATCGTCGCGACCAGATTGGCGCATCCGGCTACCCCGCTCGGCCGTCCTAGGTCTGGCCCCGCCGCCGACGCTGTCCCGGGCGAATCAGCACCCACAGGCCAGCTAGAACGGTGATGCTGGATAGCCCCAGCAGCACCAGCGCCCCGGCCGGTCGTCCGTCTGTGTTCTCTCGCGGATCCTTCGACATCGACAAGAGCGGCACACGCTGCAGGCGGGCCGGCAGCAGCCAGCGTGGACGCGGGCTGGGCGTCGGCAGATCTGGACTCAGCTGATGCAGCAGCGGTGCATCGCCGGGAGGCTCGTGCAGTGCGACGCGCTCCATGATCGTGCCGCGTCGATCGACTGCGGTCATGACCGCCTGGTCGCCATCGACTTGCACGCGCAGGTAGTGATGCTCGGCGCGGAACATCCACAGCGCGGTGTCGTCTTCGAAGTTGCATGACTTGCGTCGCGGATACAGCGGGGCGCCGCCACCGCCGGTGACGAAGTAGCGCACGCCCTTGCGTTCCAGGTGCTGATAGGCGTGCTCGTGACCGGCGAAGACGGCGCGCACCCCGTAGCGCTGCAGGATGGGCACGATGCGCTGCTGCAACCGCTGACTGCCGCAGTAGGCCCCGACGGCGTACGGCGGCTGGTGGATAAAGACGAACACATGACGCACCGCGCTGTCTGCCTGCGTGCTCTTTAGCTGCTGCTCTAGCCAGGTTGCTTGCGGCTGGTCGTAAGGCGAGTTGCCGTCGAGCGCAATGAACAGCGAGTTGCTGAAGCGGAACGCGTAATACACCGGCCGCTGGCGGCGCGAGTGATCCGGCGGCAGCAGGAACAGGCGCTGGAAGTGTCCCGCCCCTGGCTCGCCGCGCAGCTCGTGATTGCCCAGCGCGGGATAGAGCGGCGCATTGCGCAGAAGCGGCGCCGCCGTCGCAAAATACCGTCGCCACTGCAGCTCATCGCTGGCTCGGCTGACCA
>CALFYE010000119.1 GCA_937952145.1 uncultured Myxococcales bacterium | reverse complement strand
GGAGGCTGGCCTGTTCAGCCACGGCGTTCAATATGCGGAAAATCGGGCGCATACCCTGCAGGTGCATGATTCGAGCAATGCTGTACAAGAGCTTCGGATCAGCTTGGACCTCATAGGCCAGCTTAAAGCTGCGTAATGCTTCAGCGAGCTGTCCTGCGCTCGACTGCTGTTGCGCTTGTTCATACAGAGCGAAGCAAGCAGGGCTGTTCGTGCAGTCGGGTTGTGATTTCGTCGGTTGCCCACCCACGATGCGGCAAGGAATCAGCAGGCAGAAGATGAGAATCACAGGCAGTCGGCGGTTCATAACGGCACATAACCGATTTGCTTCTTTGGTGGGGGCGGCTGTTTGGTTGGCAATTGAGACGATGCGCCGGGCGGCTTCGGAGAAATTGCTCGATTCAGAGGGCGCGAGACAGTGTTCTGACCAGGCGGGTGCAGAACTGTGGCGCGCGGCTTCTCTGCGACAGTCGGCTGCGTCGCAGCTACGGGCATCGTAGGTGTCTGCGTTGTGGGGGCCGACGGCAAAGCGGGAACGGGGGGCGCGACAATCGCGGGAGCGATGATCGGCCTATTAGATGTAATCGGTGGCGTCGATACGGGCAGCAGCCCAGTACCATGATGTGAATGTGAGCGCGAGGCGACAAGAATGCCGCCCCCAAGCAGCGCGACTGCGACCGATCCAAGAAGCAGTGTTCGTCGAGGAGCGCCACCGGCTTGTTGCCCGACCGACCGCCCGAGCGTGGTCCCCGGTGTAGGAACAATAGCCGCGAAACCCACATTGGGGTCTGCGCTGCCGACAGGCCGTGAACGTACGACCGTTCCGCCACCCGTCTGTCTGGAAAGCAACCGTCCAAGCGCGTCTGCAGACTCAGACATTGTCGGGCGACGAGCCTTGTCCTTGGTGAGCAGGCGATGGACCAGTTCAGCGAGCGCCTCGGGGACTTTGGGGGCCAGGCTGGCGAGCGACGGAGGCGACTGGAAGAGGTGCATTCCGATCAGCTGGCCCGGACCTTCCGCAACGAACGGCGGGCGCCCCGCTAGAATTTCATAGAGCACGCAGCCAAGCGCGTACACATCCGTCTTGGCATCTACACCACCAGCTCCTGCACACTGCTCAGGTGACATGTAGCTCGGGGTGCCCATCACGGTCTGCGTCGCCGTCTTCACGCCGCCCTTGTCCCCCTCGTGCGTCAGCTTGGCGATGCCGAAGTCGAGCAGTTTCACCCGCTCGCCCCCGGGGGCAACCGCATCAGCGATGAGCATCAGGTTGTCGGGTTTGATATCGCGATGGACGATCCCTTGCTCATGTGCAACGGCCAGCACATCAGCGATCTGAAATCCAAACTGTAAGGTCTTTACTACGGGGAGTTGTTCGCCGCTCGCTTTGAAGTCGCGCAGCCGCCGGCCCAAACTTTGCCCGTGCAGGTACTCCATGACCAAGTACGCCGTGCCATCTGCGGCATTCCCAAAGTCCGAAACTTGAACGATGCTCGGATGCTCCAGACGGCTCAGCGTCTTGGCCTCATTGAAAAACCGAGCCACCGCATCTTTGTTGCCAGCGTACTCAGCATGCAGCGTCTTCAGTGCGACCCGCCGGTCCAACGGTTCCTGCCGCGCTTCGTAAACCGCTCCCATCCCCCCTTGTCCCAAGAGGCGGACGATACGGTACGGACCAAGGCGATTGCCTTCAGAGAGCGTGGTCATGGTTGTGCGATGGCAACGTACAAGCTACCTTAACTCTATTGTCCCTCGGAGACCGAGTGATGGTCAACGTGGGCGCGTTTGTCGTCGATACCACGGCACAATGAGGCAGCAGGCAAGTGCTCATCACCAGGATCTGCACCCTAAAACCTACGAACTACATTAAATCAGCCTCGGATGAATCGCCGTCCGAGCCCCAGCCAGCCAGTAGGTTCGCCATCCGCTCGCTGTGTAGCTGGCTGGGCAGCCTCACGGCCGGACCCCAGGCCGCGAGATGGGGCGCCGCCCGACTAAGGCGCTCTACTTCAGATAAGAAAGCGAAAAAGCGGCATTGCAAAGCCTGTACGGAGCGACGCGCCGAGTTTGTCCTGCATCTTTGGGACCGGCCTGTCTGCCCAAGCGCAGAATGACGACGGTACTCTGGTTGTTTTTGCCGATGAGCTCACCTACGCTCAGGTGCGTGGTCCAAACGGCGGTCAGATGGCAGAAATGATGAACCCGACCCGGCAGCGTCGTTCCGTTTGTCAGAGCAGCGTGGCCTGTCGCGTATTGGCTGTTGTAGGACGCGATTCGTGCGTCCGCGCCAGCGGGGATGTGCCGGCATCGACGAGGTCCACCTACAAGTCATCCATGATCATGTGGCCTTCGGTTACCCAAGGAGAGGTTGATGAGTGAGGTCCGTACCCAGCTGTTTATTAGCTACTCCAGGGTGGACGAATCCTGGCTCAAACGCCTACAGGTACACCTGCGGCCAGTGGAGCGCGATGCAGCGATCGAGATCTGGGATGACACGCGTGTCCAACCCGGCAAGCTCTGGCGGGAGGAGCTGCGGGCGGCCTTGGCCAAAGCGCGGGTAGCGCTCCTTTTGGTGAGCCCGGATTTCTTGGGCTCAGACTTCATCTGCAAAGAGGAGCTCTCACCGCTGCTGGCGGCGCACCAGCAAGAAGGCGTGTCCATCCTACCCCTGATATTGCGCCCCTGCTTTATTACCAGCATAGAGAGCTTGTCGCGCATCAGGAGCATAAACGATCCGGCGCAACCGCTTGCGACCCTGCCTGCGCATGAGCAGGATGCGCTCCTGGCGCAAACTGCGACGCTGATTCATGCTCTTTTCCGCGGCCGCACCGGCTCGTATCAGAACCCAGTCGTCGCTGTCCCTTCGACGCCCCTTCTCCATGAGCAGGCTCGCGTGCCTGTCGAGGTGATCGAGCTGGCGCGTCTTGACGATCAGAGCTGCCGTACGATTGCCCGAGAGCTATTGGGGCGACGTCCGGAGCTCATGGCGAGCGGCGACCCTGCGACGCTGGGTGTGACACAGGGAGCCCAGCGCCGGTTCACGGTTGCGATTGACACCGTAACACTCACGGATCAGGGATTACTGCGGAGGTTGCAGCATGCAGTTGAGATGCTCGATATCTTGGAGGAGCGGATCCTGTTTCTGCAGAAGCAGAAAGAGACTCCGCTTGGCACATTACTGAACTTCGAGCCCGAGATTCGCAGCAAGACTGCCCAGCGCGCAGAGCAGCTGGCCGCGGTACGTGAGATGCTGGACTACTTTGTGCGAGAGATTCGTCAGGCCGTGTCGCTACAGCGCTGAGGCTAACTGAAACCGCCCCGTTGTTCCACTCGTCAAGGAGGATCGGCGTGGAAAAACAGCGAGATGGATTTGCGCATCGAGTCGGCCGCTGGACTTCGCTTCTGTCCTTGCTCTGGCCCTGGCTGCTCCTCGTCGTTTCCTGTAGCCCGGATGCCGAACCGCGTGAGATCCGGCTTCAGATTGCGCTGATGGGTTTGGAGCGAGCAACCAGTGATACGCTGGCGGCGCGCGAGAACATCGTCGCGGTAAACGAGCTGACCGCACATCTTGGTGAGATCCACCTGGAGCAGCTTCCCCAGCTGATTGCCGAATGCGAGCAGCGTTCCCTGCGGGGCGCCGTCACCCAGTACAGGGCTCAGGCAGAGGTTGAGCTGGAGCTCGAAAATCTGAATGTACTTCGGAGCAAGCCCTGCTGCAGAGAACTAGAGCTTCCGGGAAATCACTTTGAAGTCCTCGATCAGCCAACGCTGGTTGAATTGGACAAACGGTACCAAGCGAAGTACGAGCTGCTGGCGAAAGCCGCCGCCGCTAGCCCACCGGGAATCTATGACGCGGCGTTGCAAGACGTCGAAGCACGTCTGCGCAGCCTGCGCGAGGCCATGGGTCGCCCCACATTTGATATCGCGCGCCACTACCATAGAGCCCGTGATTCGATTAGTGATCCAGATATTGCGGCGCGTTTTGGCAAGCAGGATGCCAGCGCTCGGGCGCTGGAGATCGCCGTGCGAGAGCAGATGCTCCTGGAGAAGGCGCAGGCAAAGACCAACGATCCGGCGGTCTATCTACGCCTGCAGGAGCTCAAGACGGCGAGCAGCAAGCTCGCCCACCAGCTCGGTCAGGTGCGTCGCCCGCTGATCATGGAGCGGGCTGACGGGCTGCGGCCTCTGTTCACCAACTCTCAAGACATCGGTGAACTAATCAGGAATCGCTTTGCCGATCCGCTCCGCGCAGTGAGGAGCGAGGCCGTGCTACGCATGCATTGGCAGGAGCTGTTGGAGAACACCGATGCGGCTGCCCGTCAGCGCCTCCTCCCCGGAGAGCTGGCATACTCCTTCCCCGACTGGCTGGTTAGCCAGGTCAATGATGAAGAATTGGAAACCCTATCAGGTTATGCCATGGAGGCTCTGGAGTATCTCGCGAGAATCGACGTGAATCAGCCGCAGGATGTGCTGGGTCGCCTTGATATTGACCGTCGAGCCGTTATGGAGTTTTTCGAAGCGATACAGCGCGAGTTTCAGTACCGCAAGACTCACGGATTACCCCGAGGGGCGCGCATCGACCTGGCCCAAGAGTCCAGTGATCTTCAGGAAATTCTGCGGCGCCAAGCTGCGCTCAATCCAGAAGTAGCGATTCAGACACCCGCGGGAAGGCAAGCGCACTTCGAGGCGCTGTCGCAATACCTGGCGCGCGTGGTCCTACCAAGCAGCGAGGCGCTTGCGCTTCACCGCGAGCTGACGCTGCACGGATACCAGGATCACGTCGAGCAGTTCGAGAAGGAATGCCGATGGTTGCAGGGGGAGACTGACAAGTACAGGGGCGAGGGAGAGCATGATCTGTCGGCGCAAGGATACGCCGCGTGGTCTCGTGCGCTCGAGGTGTTGCATGCCAAGGCATGGCTGATCCGCCAGAGTTTGCTCCGCATGGCCGATGGCGATTCGCGGGAGAGCCTCTTGGCCAGGCTTGATTTATATGATCACCGAGTCATGCAGCACAGAGCCACCAGCATGATCGTTACAGGACTCGATGTCGTCGAGGATGTTACAGTAAAGCCCGCAAACCGCACGGTCGCGCCGTTTGCCGATGTGGAGCTGCTGCGGATGTCAAACGAGTTCGCTAGACTAATGACACAGCTTGTTGCGCCCTCCCGAGCGCCCGCGGCCGACGGGTGGCTAGCCGCATCACCCGTCGGCGTTGGTGGGGGGGAATCATCTGTGGTGGCTATCGACACAGACACCGTGGCTGTATGGCCAGGTGACCCAAATGAAGTAGCGACCTCGATAGTGGATGCGGATAAGAGCTTCTCGCGCCGCCTCGCAGAGATCCTCTCCATGTTTAACGCATTTTTGCCCTCGCATGCGATTCCGTCATTCACGCCAACGCAGACGCTGATGCCGATGCCGATGCCGGTGCCCGTGCGATAGTGCTGCGTGTGCTGAAACTCACTCAGCTTCGTTCAATCGTTCCGTCATGCCCCCCACGGGGCACGCGGGCCACCTGCAGCGAACCTCCATACCTTTTACGGAGCCGAGGCGTTGAGTCCGCGCGTATAGCGCCTTGAGGTGCGACTGGAGTGTTTCTCCCTCAACATACTTCATCGCCATATACAGTGTTCCGTCGTCGGCGCGGTAACGTGCAAGTCCGGTTTGGCGGGCAGGAGGAGGCAACGGGACCGGGGAAACCCGGTTACCGCGCCTCCTCCCGACCCGACACCTCAGCTCAGCTTCGATACTCGCAACGCCGACTTGCTCTACCAGAGCGTGGGTCGTCGCTATGAACACCGCTCCATCGTGCTCACCACAAACCTGGCCTTTTCCGACTGGCCCTCGGTCTTTCCCTCCGCCACCATCGCCACCGCCTTGCTCGCCCCCCCTAGTTCCTGCCCATCTCTGGCTAGAGCTACAGCAAACGCGACGCCCAACTCGCTGCCTCCTGTCGCCGCTCGGCTTCCTGATTCACGGACCGGCAAGCCGCGGTCTTACGCCTTGGCTCGCCGGTCGAAAATTTCTACGCATTGGGGGGGGATCGGCAACACAAAACCTTCCCCCTGCGCCATAGACGCTTATTTTGTCGTCGGAGAGCGTTTCCTCCTCCATCAAACGCAGCAACGTCCGCTCGTTAAACATCGTGCTTACTCCGTTGGATTCCCGAGGGGCCTCTCGCAGGGCCATTGCAGATCTCGCCTTACGCAGACCTTCCCGGTTCACTAGCGCTGGACTTCAGCGCCGGTGCGTGGGAATGTCCCTAATAAAATCGAGGCTTAGCTCAATCTGCTCACTGAGTGAGCAGATTGGTTTTGCCATAGTTCCTAACAAAGTCAACAAGAAAAATGAAAATTACGGGTGCTCAAGTTACTGCCGCTCGAAATCTTCTGAAGATCACTCAGGAGGAGCTTGCCCAAGCGTCGGGAGTCGCAGAGCACACGCTCTATCGGTTTGAGACAGACAAAACCCTCCCGCACCAACGAACGCTGAACAAAATCCTAGCTGAGCTGGCGCGTCGCGGAATCGAGTTCACCAACGGCACCGGGATCGGCGTGCGCTTGAATTTTGAGAAGGCGGCTGAGTTCTCCCGCTCGGCCGCGCCAGCTCGAAACGAGTCCCCTCGGTAGCTGCGGTCCTGGGTTTGTCGGTCAGAGCGACGGCTACTCTGCGGGGAGGGCAGTCAGGAGTTCGCTATGCGCCTCGTCGGTGCCTTGGCTGAGAGTCAGCTTTCGCTCGCAGGGGATACGAACCGGGTCGCTGTTGGCGCGCCGGCACAGCGCTTCCCACAGCGGGCGCAGCCGTGTCACCCGCAGCACTACCAGCAGGCGGTCGGGGCCCAGCAGGTACAGCTGGGCGGGGATGCAGAGGAAGTAGCGGCGCAGGGTGCGCGGGTGGCCGTGTCGGAAGCGCTCGCCCAGGCGGCGGCCCAAACGCTCCAGAGCGTCGGAGGCCAGGCCCACACAGCCACGCGTAGAGCGACAGGGCATTCTGCTGGAAGCCGGGGCGCTTGGGAT
>CALFYE010000118.1 GCA_937952145.1 uncultured Myxococcales bacterium | reverse complement strand
GTGCTCTTCCGATCTATGCGGTCTGACTATATATCCAGGCTATCCCGTATTCTGAGTCAACAAGTCACCTTCCTCCCACTAGACCTGAGCGATTCTGTCCGAGAGAAATTCTTCACAGAAGTCAGCGCGAACGAGAATGGGACGATTCAGTCACGAGTCGCTGTAAAGCGCAATGGATGGGACCAATTGCACAGCTTCTTGCTCTCTTTAAGTTCTAATGCCACGAGGCAAGAACTTTATGTTTATCTGTCAGAAGGAGACTCTGTTGGGGCATTTGCACTGCCAGAAAATGTCTTTTTAGCCTGTGCTGTTTCTCTGTACAGAGAGTTTCATGAGACTTATGCCATAAGGCCAGGCGATAGGAGTCACTGCATAATGATTGACTATTTCGACGATTCTTATCACGGGACTGAGTTATTTGAAGCTATTTTCTACGGGGAAGCAGTGGAGTACCTGAGGACAGACGCCAAGCCATGAAATCGCCATTGAGCCAAGGGGCGCACCTTGTCAACGCGCGCCCGTGAATTTGGCTATGGAGTGGCATTCACCGCAATCGACTGTATCTGCCATCCCTGCCGCCCTGTTACGGCGCTAGAGCTGACCTTCAGAAAGAACTTGTAGACGCTATTCAACGCTACAGGTAGGTCTGCCTTATTCACCGTCAGCGTGGTAGTCGCCAGCGTCGGCATGCTTGGCCTGCCTGTAATCTGATGCAAGAAGCGGGTCGCTGTGTCATCGAGATCCAGGAAAACCAGTGCCTTCTGATCAATGTCGCTTAGGTCCACTCGATGCAGCAGCGCCAGCGTTGCGCGCTGATAGTTCGCCTTGTCGGCTTGCTTAAAGTCGATGGGCGGCAGCGTTAGCCCGCAGTTCCCCATGAAGGTGGCTGCATTCTGGACCTGTAGCGCCCCGCCGCTGATCTGCCAACCAGGGCAAGGTGTCGATGTGTCGAACTTCCACCCCGCCAGCGCAGGATCGCTGAGCTGCGTGACCTTGTCGAAGTCCACGCAGAGCAGATTGTCGCCAGCCAGTCCCTTCGCTGCGGCGCACTTCGGCGGCGCGACCGCCATGTCTGCCGTGGCGGGCTTCCCGTCCGTGCTCGGACATGAGAGATCCACGTCGTCTCGCGGCTCTGCATAGGGGCAGCCGGCCAGCACTAGCAATGAGAGCACAAGATATCGCGTCGAGGTCATAGCTTCTCCATGGGCGTGAAGAGTTTACCGTGGCGGCTGCGGCTCAAACAGCTTTAGCAGCCGCGTCGTCGAGTCCATCAGCTCGCCTCGGCGTGCTTTCATCGAGCCGACCAGCGCTTGTCGAACGACCCGCTGGGGATCGAGCCACAGCGTCACCGGATACGAGAGTCGCTCCCCATCTACCCGTCGGCGTAGTCCTTCTGTAAGTCGCTCACTGAAGTCCAGGTACAGCGGACCCGCTGGCATCTGCGCCCGGCTTTTCGCCATGAAATTTTCCATGTCGGGACCGCTGCTCTGCACGGCGACAAACAGGATGCGCACGCGGCCTTTGTGCTGCGCTTCGATCTTGGGGGCTAGTTCTTGCCAGATAGGAAATTCCTCGCGGCATGGTTTGCACCACGTCGCCCAGAAATGGACGATGAGCACGGGGGTTCTGTCGTCCCACAACTCCGCAGGCTTTGGATCGCGCCATTCGGCACCTTTGTCGTTCCAAACCTGCATGCGGCGAAGCTGCGCGGAATCGAGGGGTGCGTGCAGTAGCACGATCTCTTGGGCGCGGTCAGCGGGACTCTGACTCTGGGGCACGGCACCCAGGCCAAGCAACGACGTGAGGACGAGAAGCGACAGCATGAAGTTCATCCTAGAAATGCAATTGCAGGACTACGCCTGCACCGTTGGGACTGACCATTGGCGCGACAGAATCGAACCCCAGAGTGATCGGCGGTCCTGATGCCGGCTTGGGTTCACCCGCGGGGGGCGGTTCCTCATCCGGCACATCTTTGGGGTCAGGAACAAACAGCGTCGGTGGCGTAGTTGGTGCGGGTGCATTGGGGATTGCGGGCAGCGGAGAGACAACCGGCAGTGGACTCGGCGGGCGTCGCTGCGGACGCTGCGCGGTGGATGCAGCTTTGGCGAGCGCGCGGGACAAGATCAGCGAAGTCACGCTGAGCGCAGCAAGTGAACCCGCAGCAACCAGCAGGCCCGTGGTGGCCGTCGCCATCGTGTTCCCGTGCTGGCACGCCGCCCGATAGTTCTCGTAGTCCATATCGCCGATGAAGTCTGTCACGGTTGCGCACGTTGATAGCTGCTCTGAGCTTTCAAAGAACCCGCGATACGGCTCGATGGCGTAGGTAGCGGTCAGCCGGTTCTGTAAGAGATCCAAGTGGCTGTTGGCGCTGTCCTGCGCTGCGCCGATGCCTTGCCACGTCCACAGCGCCGTCAGCGCCGCGCCGCTGGCGAGGACGCCAAACGCGATCGACGAGATCCAGAGCCCGCGATTCCATCGCTTGCTGACCGTATTCGGGCGTGATTCGCTGGCTGTTTTTTTCATAGGCGACGCCAGCGCCAGCAACCAGCGAGCCGTCGTTCGATCCAGCTCCGGGCCAGGTTCCGACAGGATGCGAGCGGCGACCGCTTCCTCGATCGACTGCTCCACCAGCGCATCGCTGACCACAAGCTGATGGAGCGTCACGATCACCAGCGCGCGATCGGTCGCATGGGGTTGCAGCTTGCCGTAGAGGAGTCGCGTGACGCCGAGCTGTCGTCCGGCGCGGGCAAGGCAGGTGGGCTTCTCGTCTACGCAGCCGAAGACCAGCTTGACCTCAACCATGTCCTGCGCGCTGACCGCTGCGCTGCTGAGCTGTCCAAGCTGGCGGCGCAAGCTGTCGGTCAGGGTGCTGCTCAGATCGGGTGCCACCCCCACAGATTCCAGGCTCAGAACGCCAAAGGCCGGAGCTGCGGAGTCAGCCCGCGCGTGTTGCACGAAGCCGGTGAGCAGGATCATCGCTAGCAGCAGCGCGTGGCCTGTGCAGGGCGCTCGCATCGACCCGCATCACTTCGGACAGGTAAATGGTGGCAAGCTTGATGCGCGACGAAAGGGCATCGGATCAGAGGGGACTGCGCCTGTAGCTGTGCTCTGCAAGGGCTTCGACTCGCCAGCTGCGAGAACCGTGAAGGGAATCGCCGCAGCCAGTGCCAGCAGCGACAGTCCCCCGGCAGCCGCCGCAGCAGGCATGAGCATGTTAGGAAACTTGTCTGAAGGGCCAACGACCGTGCCCGCACTCGTGTAGTTCGCAGCGAGGAGCCCAAGCGAAGTCGCCGCACTGGCCCCAAAGAGCCCCCACAGCAAGCCCTTGCCTAACCGCGTCATGGGTGAACTAGCAGACGCGCTCGGTGATCCGACAGTCGCTGCGCCCAGCCCCGAACCCGACGCCAAGTCTGGAGCGTCCTCTACCCCTCCACACCGCAGGATCTGGAATGGCTGGCACGCCTCGGGCGGAACGCGCTCGGCAGACGTGCTGCTGCCGCACTGGTCGCCGAAGCAGTGAGCCAGAAGCGCGTTGACTGCGCCTTTGACCTGCACCAGTAGCTCGTCCTTGTCGCAGTGCTGGCAGTCGATCTCGCGGGCCTCGGTGCGCTGCGTCGCCCCATCAAACAGCGAGACTTCAACCTTGCCACCCGGCTTGCCTTCAACGACTAGCACCTGCGAGCCAGGTTCCTTTGAGGTCATCTTGGTTAGATCGGCGAGCGTCAACGACGCTGAATCTGCGTGGCTCGAAACCGGCTCGATGGCAATCGACTGAAGCCGCTGCCGGATGAGCGCAGACACTGCACCCTTGTGTTTCAGATCACTCGACAGAACGAGATGAATCTTCGTGACAGTTGGACTGCTAGCAGCAGCACCGGCACCGTTCTTCTGGCAGTACATCGGAGAGAGACCCGGTGCGCCTTCTGAAAACGATGGCTGCTCCACGAGGCTGCTTACCATCGGTGGCAGGCTGCTGAGCAACGAACAGCCTTGGCAGTATTCGTCCTTGTAGGACGTAACCCCAGCCTCCAGATCGTGAACCCAGATACGGATCTTGGTGACGCCCTTGCCTGGCTCTACGACCACGCCAACCAGCGTACCGCCCTGTGCTGCGATTCCAGGGCACTCGCGTGTGAGCTGCGCGGCGCACGCTGCTCCCTGGCAACCCAGCCGCTTGGGGTCGGGCGAGAGCGTGACGATATCGGAGGTCAGAATCGTCAGCCGCTTTTCTACTTCGCGCACCAGATCGGGGTTCGGTGTGCAGCCGCGCTGGACTCCCCAAAGCAGGATGCGATTCGACTTCGCCCACGATGAGGACGGCCACATCAGCAAGAGTGAAAGCAACAGCAGGAGGCGTGAACGCATGGTGCCCTCTAGGAAGAGTCAGCAATCAGTCCTAAAAACCCACACCCGCACTCGGGGCTCATTCGCCTTGGGCTCGCCGACCTTGGGTTGATCGTAGGAGCGCGTGTACTGCTTGAGCTGGTCCGCCTTGAGCTTGCACGGCAGCATGCGCACACCCAGGTTGGTGGCCTTGGTGGAGACGCCGAACTCGCCGCGCAAGAGCTTGATGATCTCGCGACCCGCGTGCTGCGCTTCCTTTTGGTGAAGTTCGATGTCCGACTGCGGCTGCACCAACACCAGATAGCGCGTCGATGGGTGGGTGTGGCGAAGGTCGGTGAGCTGCGCGAGCTGCCCATGCCGGATCGAGTTGATGTCTTTGCCGTTCGTGCCGGGCCGCATGTAGAAACTGACCGACGGTTGTGAGCCCATAAACCCCAGCGCCTGCGCAAGCCCTTGCTCGCTGCACGATGCAGAGTCCGAGTTCTCGCATGCCTTCAGAAACTCACGGACCTGATCGCTATCGCAGTAGAGCTTCCCCCAGATCTTGCGGGTCTCGAAGTCGAACTGCTCCTCCATCGCCGCAATGGCCGCTTCGCGCTTCCTCCGCTCCTCTGCCAGCTCGCGTTCTGTCGCGGCCAGTCGCTGCTCCGTCGCAGCCAGACGTGCCTGGGCTCCACATCCGCTGAGCGAGGTAGCGAGCAACAGGCCACCGAACCACCACGCCCGCGCTATCGCTTGCATCGAATCTCGACCTCACCGGGCAACGCCGCGCCGTGTAGGTGGCTGCGCAAGGAGAACACCAGATCCTTCTGAACACCGACCGGCACCGACTTTGGCGCGTGGCTGACCTTGAGCGTGGCCTCGACCCCAGTAATGGTCAGCCGATCTCCTGGGCACAGCTTCACCTCTGCATCGCGCAGCGCGGCGAGGATGTTCTTTCGCATGTCGGTGCTGACAGGGCTGGTGATGCAGGCTGCGTTGGGTTCGATGGAAGCGCAGCTCTTGGTGGCCTTCACCTGCTTTTGCGGCGTGTCTACCGGCTGCACTGCGGCGATTGGCGTTCCGCCCGCAGCGGCGGCTGGTTCGGGCTTTGGGGATGGTGCGACGGCGGGCGCTTCCGTGGCCTTCGTCCCCGCTGCCGCGGACGATGCGCCGGTCTGCGCCTGGATGCCTGCGCCTGCGGGCGTCGTCGCGGCAGGCGTCTGGCTTGGCTTCTGCTGCCACTTCAGGATGCCCACGGTGAGCAGGATGGACACGCCGAGCAGAGCCGCTACTGCATAGCCAAGCCACCTGCGACTTCGCGTACCGTCCGCCCCTGCGCCGGGAAGCTGCTGACCCGTGGCCCGACTGCCCAAGCCGCTGGTCTGCTCACCCGCGGCTGAAGCGCGAGCAGGCGACGCAACCAGCACTGGTGTCGAT
>CALFYE010000117.1 GCA_937952145.1 uncultured Myxococcales bacterium | reverse complement strand
CCGGGGATGCGGTGCGTTCACCAACGATGACCAAGACCGGCTTTGTAGTGGGGACCGAGCAAGATCTTTTTGATCCTCCGTCGGTGGGGCTTGTAGCCACGCGAGTGTCACGAGTGCCGTTCGGCCGACAGAAATGTGCGCCCGGCTGGCATGCGGACCCATCAGATCCTCCCTCTGCTCACCAGCGATGTGCAGTGACGGACTGATTGCAGGCTAGCGGGTACAGCGACCGCTACTTTGGAATGCGCATCGCCGTTCTATTCGTCGTCTGAGCGGAAGCCGATGCGACGAGAGCGTTTCTTGATTGGGGGCTCTGTGAGTTCGCGGATGGCGGCAAAGACGATTTTGAACTGGCCGTCGTATTTGCGTTCGAGAGCGTTCAGCTTTCGCGCCAGATCTGCGTTGCTGGTCGCCATCTGCCGCAGTCGCACGAAGACCCGCATGATCTCGATGTTGACCTGAATGGCGCTCGGGCTGCTAAGGACGCTCGACAGCATGGCGACGCCCTGCTCGGTGAACACATAGGGCAGGAACTTTCGATGCTGCCCACGCCCCTTCTTTAAGGTCACAGATTGTGACCTCAAACGCTCTGCCTCGTCGCTGGTGAGCTGGAACATGAAGTCTTCGGGGAAGCGTTCGATGTTCCGTCGGACCGCCTGATTTAGCACCTTGGTCTCGACGCCGTAGAGGGCTGCCAGGTCTGAGTCGAGCATCACCTTCTGTCCCCGGATCACAAGGATCGGGCTGGCAAGATTCTCCGACGAGATGAGGGCGATCTGGGTCATAGCGCCTCTCGGCGATCGATGGGCGTTCCGATGTTCTGTGCCTGCCGTCGAGCACACGTTTAAGGTCACAATCTGTGACCTTAAAGCGGCTGCGGCTCGGCATCGGACGAAGGGGCCAGAGTGTACCCACATCAGCATCCCCGTCCAGCCAGGGGCCGCTGACTTGGCCTTCGGCCTACAGCTCTTTCCTTGGGCTGCCGCGGCGTCAATCGTCGCTACGGACGATGCATCGCCATGCGTCCCTGCATGTCCGCCATGCGCTCGTGGGTCAGCAGCGCTGCGTATCGCTCATCGCGTGGCGTTAGCACCGCACCGATTTGCAGCCAGGATGTGTTCGCGGCCTGCCGCAGATGAGGGTGATCGGCGAGTCGCCAGCGCAGGGCCAGGGTCGCGGCGAAGGCTTGCTCTTCCTGCGTCTGGTTCATGTCGCGCCGTCGGGCGGTGATTCGTTCCATGTGGCGCTCCTGCCAGTCGGCGTAGCGCGCACTCACAGTCACTTCCTGACACATCAGCTTGAACAGCTGGTCGTTGGCAGGGTCGTACTCCAGCGCGTCTGCGAGATCACGATAGCGTCCCAGCGTCGTGTCCGATGCGCTCTGGCCCATCGTTGGGTTCGATGTCTGCGGCGGCGATCCCTGACCTTTCTGGAGTTCTTCCACGCGCCGCTCGGCCGCGCTTCGTCGCTCTTGCTCGGATTCCAGGCGTCGCTGAAGTCGATCGATCTGCGCCTGGCTCTCATCGCGGCCGCGCTTCGCTGCCTCGGTCTGCTGCCGTTCTTCTGTCAGCGCCGTTTCTTGCTGCTGTGCTTTCTCCTCGGCTGCGCTCGCACGCTGCTGAAGCTGCTCCGTCGCTTCTTCTAGCGTCTTCAACTTCGCGTTCAGCTCGTCGCGGGACCGCGACAGCTTGGTCACTTCGGCGTTCGCGTGGGCCAGCTTGCTCACCTGCTCTGTGCGCTGCTCTTCAGGTGTGCGGCGCAGCTCTGCCAAGTCAGCCCGCGCCTGCTCCAGCGCCTTTTCTTTACGGCTGACCTCGCGCTCCGTCTGCTTGAGTCGATCGACCAAGCGCTCGGTCTGCCGCTTGCGCTTGTAGCTTTCTTTGACCTTGTCGTTCTTCTTCTGCTCGGTTCGCGTCAGACGCTGCTGGGTGTCGGTCGGCTCTTGCTTGCCCGCGGCCGCGCCGGCCCGCAGCTTGTCCAGCTCGGCGCGCAGCTCGCGTTCGCGGGCTTCCTGCTGCCGGGCAGCGGTCTCCAGCCGGGCCGCGTACCGGCGTGACGCGTCCAGTGCAGCCAGTGCGGCCGCGCGGGTCTGGGGTCGCCATCGCGTCGGCGCATCGGGCAAAATGGAGTGGCCACGCATGGGCCGCCCCCGCCCCGGATGACGCACTGCCCACATTCGGCACGCCGACGAGCAATACTCGCGATCCCGACGGACACAGTAGGGCAGTTTCCAGGCGCAGGTGCGGCAAAAATGGGTTTCTCTCATCGGGGGGAATTTATTGAGCAACCGAAATGCTCAGTGTTTCTAATTTATCGGCATTCCTGAAATTAGCGCGCACAACCCGAACCCCCCAAATGAGCTAAGTTGCTGAAATTACTTTGATTAAATTTTACAGAATGCGATCCAATCATCTCAATCTCGCGGAAGATCGAAAAAATTCAGTTTGAAATTATCTTCCCAATTTATCGCCTATGATTATTTGTTCGTAAATCGTTCGCAAACAGATCACCTACTCTGGTGATATGCGAACGTGTGTCTCCTGCGGCGATCCCATCCCTGAAGACAAGCGCAAGGACGCTCGGTACTGCGGCCAGTCGAAGTGCCGAGGCCGCGAGTACCGCAAGCGCCATCCGAAGCCGGCGACCCGGCCCGAGCCGCGCGATCACCAGACATCGACGGTGCTTGCTTGCCCTTGTGGCCGGCGATTTCTGCTGACCCTGGCCGCGCTACATGGGGACGAGGCCACAGCAGCGCAGACGGCGACGCCGGCAGTCCACGCAGCCTTCACGCAAACAGATGAGCGAACGGCATCGAGCAACGAGGCACTGCTTCACCAGGCCACCGGAGCCTTCACGCAAACGGCCCCGCAAACAGATCCGCCCGCCAGCACGCCCGCGCATCATCCGGCAGCGACCGATCCGAGCCTCGCAGCCATCACGCAAACCGTTTTGCTGACAGAACCGAATGGAAGCCCTCTGCCCACCATTGGCAGCGACCAGGCAGACAAGCCAGCCGAAGCCCCGCAGGTTGCTGCGCCCAAGCCTGCCGTGATGAATGATGAGGCGGAAGCTGTGACGTTCGCGGACGGCGCCACATCACAGCCCATCGCGATCGCCATGACGACGCTGGAGCTGTCGTTCTGTGACGCCGCAGGCCGCGCGCTCGGCTTCCGTGACGCTGTGGCACGCAACACTGCTGGTGAGTGGTCTCTGCGGCCCGGTGCTCGCGCGCTCTTCCGGGGCAAGGAGCGCGATCCCCGCTGCCTCGGCGGAACACCGGGCCGATGGAACCAATACTATGCCGTCCGTCCGCCGACGCTGTTCGGCTTTGATTCCGATTTGGCGGTGATGTACTGGGACGCGCGTGAGCGACGGGGAAAGGCAGCGAGCGTGAAGGTGTTGCAGGGCATCCTCGGCGAGGACTGGAAGGACAAGCTGCGGCAGATTCGGGACGAGCGGCTACGAGCGGCTACTGGCTGACCGCCGGTTCATGGCCTCCCCTACGGCGGCCCGATAAGAGGTTAAGGCCGTCTTCCGGTTCGGCAGGTCCTGAAAGCAAATGCTGATGTCGTCGATGTTCCAATGGATCAGCATCCACTGCGCCTGTGCCTGCCGCCGCTGCGGCTGGAAGCTGGCGACCTCGACCACGACCCCCTCCTGCTGCGCGTTGCGGACTCGCTTCAAAGCCAGAGCGGTGTACAGGCCGGGATGCTCGCAATGGAAGCGCTGCATCGTCTCGATCATGAAGCGCTCGGCGGCATCATCGAGATTGAACAGTGCCGCGATCGGCGGTCGGTGCGGCGAGATGGCGACGGAAAATTGAGCTGACTGCATGGGCACCTCCTCTCCAAAGGTGCGCGTAGAATATGAGAAGTTTCAACGGGTTGGAAGTTTTACCGCTCAGTCCGTCTGAGATGCGCTTTGCTCAAGTCCCGCTGGCATGCAAAGTTACGCCCATGCCGCCCAAGAAGCACAGCACGGCAGCCAAGTCGGCCACGCACAAGACCACCATTGTTCTACCGACGGAGCTGCATCAAGACTTGCGCCTGCTGGTAGCGCTTGAACCTGATGGAACGATTCAGGCACTTGTCGAACGGGCCGTCCGCGAACTTGTCGAACGGGAGCGGGCGACGCTGGAGAAGTTGCGGCAGCTCAAGGCTGAGCGCACTGGGCGCTAGCAACCGATTAATCTTCCAATTTATCCGCCAACAATAGGAGGATCGCTGGTCAATGTCAGGCAATAGACTCAAACTTGACATGAAGCAGAATGCGATTCATTCGATCAGGCGAGCGATTGATTCACTAAACCAACACGCCCAATCAAATGATGCCTTTCTCATGAAGGATGCGGTGTTGTTTTTTCATCATGGAATTGAACTTCTAATGAAAGAAATGCTACGCAAACACAGTGAATATTTGATATTCGAAGACATCAAGGAATTGCACACAAAAGTCAATCGAGCCAAGAAAGAACAAGTTGATATATTTTTTTTGGATTCACCTCCGAAGACGGTCAGTTTTGACATGGCACTACAACGCATTATTGCGTTTCTCGACCCAGTGGAACTCAAGGGCGATCTTAAAGATTCTCTTGCCGAACTAAGACGATATAGAAACTGTCTCGAACATTATGCAATCGATGTTGAACGCGACGACGTAATCAAGACGCTCAGAACAGTTAATGAAAGAGCCATTTCATTTTTTGAAAAATACGTAGGAAACATCCGTGAGTCTAATGAATACAAAGCGGCCAATTGGGGACTTATTGAAACAACATATAATTCATACTTTGAACTAGAAAAAGCTGTGTATGAACTCATGCTTCGATTCAATGGGCAAGCAGCTCCTGGTGCCATTTTTGGCACATCCCAGGCGGTCATACTTCCGCGATTTTCATCCGTTCACCAGAACGTAAAGATGAAAGATTACTTAGGCGAGATAGATTTGCTGGCTGAGTCGGACTCAGAGCTTTGGGTGGTAGAGGTCAAAGCGCATGAGAAGATGTTTCTATCCGCGATAGGTGTTGCTTCTGCGCAGCGAAGAATGATGGCCAAGAAGTCCCAGAAGACTCTTCGTGCCTGGGTAGTATGCCCGAATGCCGCTAGCAATCAGTCAGTGGTAGAGAATTCACGTAGCTCTGACATTTTAATAACGGGAAAATCCGGCTGGAATCAACTCGCGGAATTGCTGCGCTGATCAATAATTTGTATTCCAGTTCCCCGGCGAACAGCATTTGGTCTTGGACGTGTAATGCGTAGCTCACTCCCCCGCCGGCCGAAACCCGATCGGTCGCTTTTTCTTCGTCGGTGGGTCCATCAACTCGCGGATGGCCTGGAACACAACCTTGAACTGTGCGTCATGGCGTTCGTACTTTTTCTCCATGGCGTCGAGCTTCCGGGCCAGTTCGGCATTGGAGCCAAGCATCTGACGCAACCTCACGAACGCCCGCATGATCTCGACGTTGACCTCGATGGCGCGTTCGCTGCGAAGGACACTCGACAGCATCGCCACGCCCTGCTCGGTGAATGCATAGGGCGGCGTGCGGCGACCGCCACGGCCGGGTTTTGAGATCACAATTTGTGATCTCAAACGAGCGAACTCGTCCGCCGTGAGCTGAAACATGAAGTCCGATGGAAATCGCCCTGAATTGCGCTTCACAGCCTGTACCAACTCGCGGGTATCCACGCAGTAAAGCAAAGCAAGATCCGCGTCGAGCATGACCTTGTGCCCGCGCAGAAGCAGGATGGCGCTCGTGATGCGCTCCTCGGGGATTAGACTCTGCTCAGTCATCGACGGCTCCTCAGATCTTGAGGTGACAAATTGGAACCTCAAGAGGCCAGCTTGCGACGAAACTTGAGGTCACAAACTGTGACCTCAAAGGCTTTGCCGAGGCTCAGCCCAAGGGACCGCGCACTCTACCAGAAGCACGCAGTCCTTCAAGCGACGGAGGCTCAATTCGCCGTACCGTTACGCTCCAATCTTCGCCATGAGCAAAAGCTGTCGCACCTGCGCCGCATGCCAAGCCCCCCCACGCTGCGGCGTCAACCCGCGCAGCGCCAGTTCCTCCCCAATCCTGCGCAAGCTGTAGTTCGCCCGATACAGCCCGACGGCAATCTCGACGGCCTTCTGTGAATCATACGTCGTCGTCGTATTCCACGTCTGCGCCACCGTCTGCGCATGCCACTTCGAGCCAACTGGAGGCATCAAGTTCTCGCGCGTAAGCTGTGCGCCGATCTCGGAGTAGTTCAGGTGCTTCGCGCGCAGCTCCGCGATGCGCTTGGCCACTTTGTCCGTGTCGCGAATCGCCCCCGTTCGATCGAACTGCTTGATCGTCAGCAGTCCTTCCCGCTGCAAGATCCGTCGCACAATCGCGCGGTTCCATTCCTTGCCCTTCGGAGATGGCCGCTTCTCTTTCTCTAGAATGTCCGTGATGGTCTTGATGCCCTTGCCCTCGTGATGGAGCTGCCGAATGTATTTCAGCGTCTCCATCTGTTCCGGCACCTCGACCACCACGCGCCGCCCATGTTCATCGAGCTGCTTGGAGTAGACCTTGCCGTAAGGGAGTCCGCCGCATGGAATTCCCTGCGCCTTCAGGTGATCCATGGCGACCTGCGTGCGCTCGCTGGTCGAGTCGATCTCTCCCTGCGCCATCACGGCCCGCATCATCAGCAGCATGCGCCCCGTCGCTGTTCTCGGGTCCATCCCGGCGCAGTCGAATGCTAGCAGCTTGTACTTTTTGCCCTTCCCGAAGTAGGTGTCGAGCAAGTGCGTCCAGTCACCGACGTTGCGCGAGATTCGATCCATGCTGACGGACATCAGAATCGCGTCCGTCTCCACCATCCTTGTCAGCGCCGCCTGAAAGCCGGGCCGCTCCAAGTTACGCCCGGTGTGGTCGTCAGCATATATCGCAATAAGATTGTGTTGGAACATTTTGCAATATGCGATAATGCGCTCGCGCTGGACATCAAGGCTTATGCCTTCGTCCTTCTGCTCCGTGGTTGATACCCTAAGGTAGCCGACGACGCTAGGCGCAGATTCTGCCACGATTGCATCGTACTGAAATTTGATGATATGGTCAACGTGTGGGGCTTTCGGCGGCTTGTACCGACGTTTCAGCATGCCCGCTTAATTACATATGTAACGGGACGCAATAATCCCCGACAACGGTCTCCCTACGGAGGTCGTACATGGCACCAGAAAGACAGACAAAAGCAGTCGGGTACGTTCATCTAGCGACGGTAGACGGAGCACACGGCGCGGATCACATTCAGCGACATAAGGATACCGTCATTGCCTGCTGCCGCGATTCGCGGATATTATTAACGCATATGGTTATCGATATCAGGGGACGGCAAGGGCGCGGGCGGGCGCTCGATCTGCTGGTCATGGAGCGGGCATCCCTGCTCATCGTGCCCAGCCTGGCGCAGCTTGCGCAAAGCTGCGCCGAGCTTGCGCCGATGCTCGCGCACTACTTCAGCCCGCCGGCGGGAGTCGCGGACTTGATCGCCGTCGTCGATGGCATCGACACGCGCACCGCACAGGGTCGCATCGCGATCGATGTGCTGCACACCGTGGCGCGCTTCGAGAGCGGGAGTGTCTACCATGCGTAAGCCCACGCCACAGACCGCAGGCACGACGCCGCGACGACTGCGTGCCGTTGGATACGTCCGCGTCAGCACCGACCAGCAAGCGCAGGAAGGCGTGAGCATGGACGCGCAACAAGTCCGCATCCGCGCTCACTGCATCAGCCAAGAAATCGACCTGGGCGACATCGTCATCGACGACGGGTACTCGGCGAAATCGCCTGCGCGACCGGGCATCAAGCGAGCGCTCGACATGCGGACGGCGAAGAAGGTAGACGCGATCGTCGTCGTGAAGCTCGACCGACTGACCCGCAGCGTGAAGGATCTTGGGACGCTGCTCGATTCCTACTTCCGCGACGGGTTGCCGTGGTTGCTGCTGTCGGTTAGCGACTCCATCGACACCAGATCGGCCGGTGGGAAACTGCTTCTAAACGTGCTGATGTCCGTTGCCCAGTGGGAACGCGAGGCCATCAGCGAACGCACGCAAGAGGCCATGAACGAACTCAAGCGCCGAGGCATCCGCAGCGGCGGCGCTGGCTACGGCTGGCAGTGGTCGAAGAAGCCCGACGCCACCGGCCGCAAACAGCTCATTCCCCACCCTGAAGACAAACCCGCTGCAGCCCCCCGCCCGCACTGCCTCTAGCGCTCGCTGCCTAGGAGTTTGTTGCAGTAATCAAACAATCCTCAAGAATAAATAAAATATTTATATTTTTTAATACATTTTAGTGTGTTGATTTGTAGTTA
>CALFYE010000116.1 GCA_937952145.1 uncultured Myxococcales bacterium | reverse complement strand
GAGCCGAGGCCACAGATCGGCGACGGCACCGAGGTCGACGAATGGGAGTACTACCGACAGCAGAGCGGAGCCACCACAACCACCCCGTGAGGGTGCGGCCGATCGTCAGCGATCGACCGACACGACGACCCCGGAGTTCGATCGACGTGCGCACGACGTTGCGGCGAGCGGACTGAGACCGCGTCAGCCACTCGTCGCGACGCGACGGATCGCATACGCCTTCCGGATCGCTTCGAGCCTCGTCGACGGCCACGGCCAGGCGATCGAGCGCTCGACCAAGCCCTTGTCGACGCTGCCCGCGGACTACGATCTGCACGCGGCACAGACGCTGCCTCCCAAGTCGAGCCGCGATGCCGGCAAGCCGCGCCCCAAAAAGCCGCTTAGCCAGCGACGCGTGGCCGAGATCGGCAACTCGACCCTAGAGGTCGATCCCGACGACATCGCCGAGGAGCAGCTTGCGCCCACCCCGACCGCCACGCGCCGCGGGCCACCGCCTCCCCCGGGACCGAGCAGCCTGCTGACCAGCACGCCGGAGTCTGCGTCAGCGCGGGCCTACAAAGCCGGGCTCGGTCTGCGCGGGCTGGAGCAGTTCGAGCAGGCCATGCCCTGCTTTCAGACGGCCTGCGCCGATCCGGCGTACAGCGTGGCAGGTCTTCTGATGATCGGGCTGTGCTACCGCGATCTCGACCGGCTCACCGACGCTGTGCGCGTCTTTCTGCAGGCGATCAACCTGCCGCAGGCCCGCGACTCCGAGCTGAGCGAGCTGTTCTACGAGCTGGGCGTGACCTATGAGCTCTTGGCCAATCCGGCTGAGGCCATCCTGTATCTCCAGCTTTCCCTCGGCACTGCCGGTGAATACCGCGACGCGGGGGCCAAGATCAGCCACTTGCAAGAGACAATCCTGGCCGGCTAATGCGCAGCCCTTACCGACGCCAAGGCGGCGCAAAGAGTCGCAAAGGATTGCTTTGCTCCCCACCCCCGTTCCTCGATAAAATAGGCTAATTGGGCGGGGGCGCTTCGTTGATCGGCACCAAGATCGGCCAGTACCAAGTCCTGCGTGAGCTCGGCAAGGGCGGTATGGGCGAGGTCTATGAAGCGGTCGACGACAAGATCGGTCGCCACGTCGCCATCAAGGTCCTTCTGCCCCGCTTTTCCGAGGACGCGGAGATCAGCGCCCGCTTCTTCAACGAAGCCCGCGCCGTCAACCTGATCGGCCACCCGGGGCTGGTGCAGGTCTTCGAGTTCGGGGAACTGCCGACCGGCGGCGCCTTCATGGTGATGGAGTACATCCCCGGCATCACCCTGCGCGAGCGCCTGAAGCAGGGCGAGCGGCTCGCCGAGATCGAAGCGCTGCAGATCGCGCTGCAGCTGGCCTCGGCGCTGAGCGCGGCGCATACGAAAGAGATCGTCCATCGCGATCTCAAGCCCGGCAATGTGATGCTGGTGCAGGATCCGACGATGCCGCTGGGGCAGCGGGTCAAGCTGCTCGACTTTGGGGTGGCCAAGCTCGGGGCGCAGAGTGCCACCGAGGATCAGCCGCGCACCAAGACCGGGCTTTCGATCGGCACGCCGACGTATATGTCGCCCGAGCAGTGTCGCGGGCTCAAGAGCATCGACGGGCGCTCCGATGTCTATGCGCTGGGAGTGCTGCTCTACGAGATGCTGGCCCGGCGGCTGCCGTTCGAGGGCGAGGCCGATGGCGCGATCCTGGGCATGCACATGTACGAGGAACCGCCGCCGCTGCAGAGCGTGGCGCCGCATGTCTCGGAGTCGGTGGCCGCGCTGGTGCATCGCATGCTGCAGAAGAAGGCCGACGAGCGCCCAACGGCCCACGAAGTCGTCGAGGTCCTGACCGAGATGGCGGCGGCGGTGGTCCCCTCGGCCGCGCGTCGCAGCACCAAGCTGGCGGCGGTCTCGGCCCCGCGGGCGACGAGCGAGCATATTGCGCAACCCTCGACGCTGGGCCGCAGTGTCGGGCAGCTTTCGCGCATGGGTTCGCTGCGCCTGCGTCACGCCGTCCTGCGTCTCAGCGAGCGCTTGCCCTGGCTGGCGGAGCACACCTCGCCACGCCAGCGTCTGCTGCTGGCGGCCGGGCTGGGGCTTGTGCTGCTGACCGGGTTGGGCCTGGGCCTGCGCGGTGCGCTGCACAGCGGGCCGGCGCCGCAGGTGGCGGTCCAGCCCGTCGCTACGATCCACTGGTCACTGGCCAGCACGCCGCCCGGGGCGAGCGTCATCCGGAAGGCGGATCAGACCGTGATGGGGCAGACCCCGTGGCAGAGCGAGCAGCCCAGCAAGAGCGGCGAGCTAGAGGTGGTGCTGCGCCTGCCGGGGTACAA
Organism: uncultured Myxococcales bacterium; assembly: GCA_937952145.1. Taxonomy (GTDB): domain Bacteria; phylum Myxococcota_A; class Polyangia; order Palsa-1104; family JAEUJZ01; genus JAEUJZ01. Next base: position 23,673 of record CALFYE010000116.1, on the reverse strand, counting down.
AGATCGCGTCGTGCAGCTCGACTCGTCGCACGATGTGCAGCGCAGCGAGACGCTAGAGCCGGAGCCCAAGGCTCCCGAGCCGATACGGCCCGTCGGTGCGGGGCCAGGTAAGGGTGGCAAGCGAGCCAAGGATCGCGGCAAGGACAAAGAGCCGGCCAAAGATGTCGGCAAGCACCCCAAGGGGAGCTCGAAGACCCGACTTATCGACTAGGCCCTGGCGTTCCCCACGCGGCCGCCGAGCAGGGGCGAAGCAGCACCGGGTGGGGGACCCCGGCCGACTGAGGGAGCAGCGAGGCGAGGCGCGATGGCAGCAGAGCAGAGACAGCGACCGCGAGGGCAGGGAGGCCGTGCCGCGCTAGCGTTTGGCGTGTTGCTCAGCAGCCTCGGGGTCTCCGGCGGGGCGAGGGCCGAGCACAGCGATCGCTGCCAGCGCAACGTCGCCTGCAAGGTGCACAGCGACAAGGGCGTGGCGCTGTCCGAGCGCAAGGCCTACGCCGAAGCGCTGGCCGAGTTTCAGGCGGCGTACGAGGCCGAGCCGATGCCGCGCCTGCTGCTCAACATTGGTCGCAGCCTGTATCGCCTCGATCGGCCGCAGGAGGCGCTGGACTACTACACGCGCTACCGTCGCGAAGAGCACTCGATGGATGCCGAGGCCGAGCAGACGCTGCGCCGCTATGAACTCGATGCGCTGATGGCCACCGCGGCCAGCCCATCGGAGTCGGGGGCAGGCGGAGCGGCCCACGGGTCGTCGTCTGGGCGGCGCCTGCCGCTGTTTGCCATCGCGTCGCTGGGCGCTGGCCTGGGCCTGCTGGCGGTGGGCATTGGCCTGGGGGCCGGAGCCGCCTCGGCCGGGTCTGAGCTAAGTCAGCAGCCGGGGTATTTTCTGACGTTTGGGCCGAACGAGCGCGCCATCGAGCAGCGGGGCCTTAATCTGCAGACCGCTGGCGTGGTCTTTGACGTTATGGCGCTTATTTCAATAACTGCCGGTGCGACATCGTTGGTGCATTATTTTATGAATAAAACAAATCATTCGCCGCGCCAGAATACGGTTATGTTGATTGATAATTTAGGAGGCAGGTGAGCCCCATGATCTGGCAAGACCGGCCCTGGTTCTCTCGGCATCTCCCAGCGACAGCCCCGCGGCGGCGGGTCTCGACGGCTGCGCCGATGCTCGGACTCCCCGCTGCGGCATGGATCCTATTCATCGGATCTTGTTATAAGACAAATTTCAATAACATCATATATAAATGCGATCAGTATCTCTGCCCGATAGGCCTGGTCTGCAATTCGGATAAATATTGCGTCAACAGCCCGGTTGAAGGCTGCAGCAACGGCGGACTTTTCGTCGATGCCAACACCTTCCAGTGCCCGGGGACGCGCAATAGCTGCCAGCCTGGCTTTGCCGCCTGCGCCTCGCCTTCGCCCGAACTGGCCTGCGAGCACGACAGCCCGCCGCCCAATCTGGGCACGGTCAATGGCAATGTCTGCGTAACCTGCTGCCGACAGTAGCCGGCCGTCGCGCGGTTTTTCGACGGAGCGCTGCGGCGAAGCGAGCCGGCGTTGTCCTTGCAGCAGCCGTCGTGGGCGCGATAAGTTCGCGCGATGTCGGTGGAAAGCTCTGGTCAGACTGGTGCGGGAAGCCGCGAACCCGCCGAGGCTGTCGTCGATGCTATCGGAGTCTCGGTGCCCACCGCGAGCGGCGCGACAGAGCCCACCTCGGCCACGTCACCGCCCGGAGCCGCGGAAGGCGTGTCGCCATGGGCTGATCCGGGGCTGCGGGAACGGCTGCGGTCGCTGCAGGTGCGGGCCTTTGTACTCACCTGGCTGAGCTATGCCTCGTACTACTTCGCGCGCAAGAACCTGGCGGTCACCAAGACCCGCCTGCAGGACAGCCTGGCCCTCAGCACGACGGCGCTGGGCACCATCGATACGGTGTACTTGGTCGCGTATGCCATCGGTCAGTTCGGCAATGGCGCGCTCGGCGATCGCATCGGCTCCCGGCGGCTGATCGCCATGGGCATGCTGGTCAGCGCCGGTGCTGCGCTGAGCTTCGGCCTGAGCGCCGCCTACGTTCCGATGCTCGTCGCCTGGGCGGTGAACGGCTTGTTCCAGGCCTCGGGCTGGCCGGGCAACGTCAAAGCGATGCAGCCGTTCTTCGGTCCCGATCAGCGCGGTCGGGTGATGGGGCTGTGGACCACGAACTATCAGGCGGGTGGCTTGCTGGCGACGATCGCGGCGACCTGGCTGCTGTCGCACTACGGCTGGCGGATGGCGTTTATCGCGCCCGCGCTGTGGGTGGCGGCGATGGGCGTGGCGGTCTACCTGCTGCTCGTCGAAAAGCCGAGCGAGCGCGGCCTGCCTAGCCTCAGTTCATCGCCTGTTCCGTCGGCGAGCAGCCCGACTTCCGAGATGGACGAGGGGCCCTCGATGGGCGTGCTGCTGCGCAATCCGGTCTTGCTGATGCTCGGCTCCTCGTACTTCTGTCTGAAGCTGATTCGCTACAGCCTGCTCAACTGGCTGCCGTTTTATCTGCAGCGTCAGCTTCACTATTCCGAGTCGCTGGCTGGCTATCTGTCGCTGCCGTTTGAGGTCGGCGGCATTCCGGGCTCGATCGCCATCGGCTGGATCTCGGATCGCTTCTTCCGCAAGCGACGCCTGACGCTGGCTGCCCCGGCGCTGGTTGGGCTCGGCGGCGCGCTCTTGGCCTATCAGACGTTTGGGCACCTGGGCATGGTGTGGAACATCGCGCTCTTGTCGGCGGTCGGCTTTCTGCTGTTTGGTCCCGACTCGCTGCTCTCGGGCACCATGGCGCAGGACATCGGCGGCGAGCGAGCGACGGCGCGCGTGGCCGGCATCATCAACGGCATGGGCTCGGTGGGGGCGACGATTAGCCCGATGCTGGTGGCCTGGGGCAGTCAGCGCTACGGCTGGTCCAAGCTGTTTTACGGGCTGGTCGGCGTCGCCTCGCTGGCTGGGTTTCTGCTGTATCTGGCGCAGGTCCTGCTTTTACGGCAAGCGCGTCGCGGTTGAGCCGGCGGCGGCTGTTCTGTTAGCGTGCCTGTATGCGGGTGGCGGTGCTTGCGGCTGGGTTGGCGGTGCTAGGGGGCCTCGGCTGCGTCCAGGTCCCGATGGGCGAGCGGCTGTGCGCCGATCCGCCGAACCCCTGCGCCTGCAGCCAGGCCGAGCGCGATCCCAGCCGCGGGGCAGTGGTGGTGCGCTGGCGCCTCGCCGATGCCAAGGTCGGCACGGTGCTGCCACGGCGCGCTTGCTGCTGTATTTCCGACGGGCAGCCGCTATCAGACAAGGCGGCGCAGCAGTGTCCCAACTTCGGCAGCAAGTGCCCCGACACGCCGGCCTGGCTGGTGCGCAACGTCCAGCTTTCGATCTCGGAGATCTCGGGCCGCTTTGCTTCCTGCGTCATCAGCGCGCCGTGCAGCACCGGTGAGCTCACCACCGAGTACTGCCTGCCGGAAGGCGACTACGACCTGCGCCTGACCGCCGACATCGAGATCTATGACTCGGGCTGTCGCGAATTCGTCTGCTCGGGCAAGCAGACCGTGTCGCCCGCGACCTTCCGTCGCCACATCACCGCCGGGCGCGCAACGAGCTTGGATGGCGTCGTGCTCGGCGTAAACGCACCGGACCTGTTTTCGGGGCCGGCCGGCGGCGGCGGCAGTCAGTGCATGCCCACCAGCGACGGCGGAAACGCCGATCTCGGGCGTTAGCGATTGGCTTCACCGCGGCTGGGTTTTTTTAGGATCTGAAACGGGCCCAGCGCGTCGGGTAATCGGCCCAGCGACTGGCCTTTGGGGATCTCCATCGCGCCGCTGCCCCAGGTGATGCTGTCTAGTTCACGACCATCGGGTCCCGCGAGGTGAGCCTGATCCCCCGAGCCGCCCAGCTTGAAGGCGACATGCGCCCCGGGCAGGCCGCTTTTGGCTTCGTCGTCGCAGTTGATGAGATACAGGCCGCCGGCGGCGATCGCGGCATCGTCCGGCAGGGTGATCCAGGTGGCGCCGTCATCGCGAACCTTGTAGCCGCGCAGGCTGATCTGACCCGTGCCGCGGTTGATGAGTTCGATGTAGTCGGGGTCGGTGTTGACGTCGCTGCCGTGGGGAAAAACCTCGTTGATCAGCAAGAGCGAGCCCTCTTGCGCGACTGCCGCATCGACGGTGGGCTTGCCCAAGTCGGCGACTTCGACGTCGTCAATCGGCGGGTCGCTGTTGGCCAGCGAGCAGGCCCCGGTCAGGCAGGGGACGAAAAGCGCCACCCATCCGGCCATGCCGCGCAGGGCGTTTCTCGATGGAGAGCAGGGGAGAAAATTCATAGGCGGACCTCCGCTTGGACAAGGAGCGTGTGTTCGGTGATGGCGGGGACCTGCTCGGCGAGTGCGCCCAGGCCCAGCGTGCCTTCGTAACTAACGACCAGCCGGACCAGCGCCGGCAAGGCATAGGACACTCCGCCGATCAGGCGAAGCTGCAGCGCGTCTTTTTGCGTCATGTCCGGCCACAGCGCATCCGCCCGACCGAAGAAGCCGATACGAACCGGTAGCTCGCCGCGCAGCCAGGCTGTGAAGTGGGCCGCGTTGCGCTCGCCCAGCCCCCCATAGCCAAAGGCCAGCGTGCCCAGCGCCCCCGCTCCCAAGTGCGGCGAGGCATGCGTCAGACCGAAGCTGGCGCGACGATTGGCGGCACTGCCCGTGCCCAGCGAGCCATCGCGAAACAGGGCGTGCAAAAGGAAGTCGGGGGCCTGGTGGCGCAGCGGCGCGACCCGCAGGACCACCGTCAGGTTCTTGCCGTTGTTCTGCTCGCGCAGGGCCAGTCCTTCGCCATTTGCGACCTGCGCCGCGACAGATCCCAGGCCCCAGGGCAGCGCGACCTCTAGGTTGGCGCCCAGATCGCCGGGCGTGTACAGCGCGTCGCGTTCCAGGCCAATCGGCCCCTGCACGCGGTACCCCCAGGAGGCCTCGGCGTACTGCAGCAAGAGGTCGGGCACCAGGCCGGCCCGCAGCGACAGGTAGTGGCGCAGCGGCGTGAGCTCGGCGAAGGCCCACTTCAAGCGCGGCACGATGGCGTCGCCCTCGATACCGAAGTACGAGCGTCCGCCCGACGAGCGCACCGTATCGACGGTGATGTTGGTCCCGCCCCAGCCGCGATAGCTCGCCCACAGCGTCGCCTGGATGCGCGAGAGCTCGAACTCGTGGAACAGCAGATCTTGCCGCCCGACCAGCCGATACGTCGCAAAGAGATCACCCAAGAGGCCAATGCGCAGCGGGCCTAGCTCACCTTGCAGCGTCCCGGGGGCCTCGGCCGGCGGGGGGGGCGCAGCGGCGGTCGCTTCGGGGGCACTCGGCAGACCCGTTTCGGGCCGGCTGGGAGCCGCGTGCAGCGGACGTCCGGCCAGCCCAGCGATGAGCAGGGCCCAAAAGAGAGCCCGGGTGCACGTGGGGGAGGAGTGCGGGCGTCGGGCGGTCGAGAGCCGATTTCGCGGCCGTCCGGGCATCGAGCCAGGGGCCTGCGGCGAGAGTGGGGCCTTCATCACGTTCCTAGTTCGAGGGGAGCCGGGCCCCGAGCAGGGGGCCGAGGCGTTCGTGCGCATCGCGGAAGAGCGCGAAGTCACGGCGGAGGCGGTGAAGATCGGCGGTGGCCGCCTGCTGGCTGTCAGCGACAAAGTCCGCGGCATCGGGCGCGGCCAGCGTTCCCCCGAGGGCGGCAAGCACGGCTTGGGCATCGCCACAGCGCGCGTGGCCAGAGGCCAAAAGTCCGCCCATCGTGTTCGCCAGGGCGACGACGTCCGTCGCTGCATAGCGTCCACCACGCAGGCGCTCGGCCAGCTTCAGGACGTCGAGATCGCGTCGTCCGCGCAGCACGCGTCGCACCTGCAGCGACAGACTACCGAAGACGACATAGCCCAGATCGGGCTCGCTGTCGGGGCTCGAAAGCAGGCAGCGCGTGCCAGAAAAGACGCGCTGTCCGTTGCTGCCCAGCGGTCCCCGGCCCAGCCACTGCGTCGGCTGCGGCGGGTCGCGTTCCTCTTTGAATTCCAGCAGCCACTCCTGTCCCTGCGACTCGCCCGCCTCGGCGGGTTCATCGCCGCGCAGCAGCACCCAGAAGCGCAGGTTAGGCCACGACGCCACCCCGGCGCCGAGCCGCTGCACGGCATCGAGCACGACAAACTGACCGGCCTCGCCGCGGCCGCGATAGCGAGTCGCGCGATAGAGCTCGATCCACTGCGAAAGCTGGCTGCGATGGGGCTCAGGCATGTCGATTCGGTCGTCGCTGCGAAGGATCACTCGGCGCCCGCCCCGCACCTCGGTGTACAGGGTCAGCTCTTCCTTGCTCTCGAACCGCTTGCGTCCATCAGCTAGAAGCTCGGTGACGATGGCGCCGGCTGACTCTGTTCCTTCACGCAAAAGCGGCATGGGCTGCGCGGCGACGGCTGCGGCCAAGGTCCGGGCATAGGATCGAGCCAGGGCGTCGCTCGCCGCGGCCATCGTCTCGCCCGGCGTCTCGGCGATGCTGAGTGCGACCCCCAAGGCCAGCTGGGCGCGGCGAAGATCCCAGGCAAACGGTCCAGGCAGCGTGGCATCAAAGTCAATGACGTCCAGCAACGCACCGCCGCTATCGAAGGTGACCCCGATATTCTCTAGGTGGACATCGCCATAAAGCTGCGTCTGTTCTGCGCCCTCGCCATGCGGTAGCGTCGCCCGACCATCCTGATAGCGCGAGATATCACGATAGTAAGCAACCGCGGTTCCGCGCAGAAATGGCTGCAGTCCGCTCGCCATTAGTTCGTATTTCTGCGCAACCAGCTGGGGGCGCGTGGACAGCAGATCACGATCACTGTCGATCAGCGTATTTAGCAAAAATACGGTGCGCGTATCCAGGCTAGGCTGACAGCCCAGGCCGGCCCAAAAGCTGACCAGGAAGCAAAACCACAGGCGCCCGCTGCGACGGAAAAAATCGTCTGGGAGCCCCGAGCGGCGGGCCTGGGTGGACATCTGCGACATCGCTCCTTACGCGGTGTAGGCCGCTTCCGTAGCGCAGATTATGATTCAGGGGAAGCGCCCGAGGGCAGTCGCCCAAAGAGTTTGCAGAATTGTCACAGAGGGCACTCGGCCAACTTAGGAATGGAAGCACCGTAAGTCGGCTTGATAATTAAATAAAATATGGGTCCAGATTGGCGGTTTATGAATGGAGATCGCAGTCCGGGGCAGAAGACACCCTGGCCGCCTTCGCTTACTGGCCACCCCAGGCCGCGGCGCGGCGCCGGCCCGGACCGACCCCCGGAAGAACTCGCCCCGACGCTGTTCACGACGCCTGCATTTTTGCTGTAACCGCGCGCCGAGCTGGGACGTAGCCAGCATGCACAAAACCCTGCACGGAGGCCCCCATCTCATGTCGACCTTGTCTCGCATCGTGTCCCTGTTTGTCGTGACCGGCGCGCTTGCCTGTGGCGGCGGCGCCAGCACCGATGAGCATCAGCTACCACCGACCACCGGCCGCACCGCTATCGAAGCGTGGATCAGCGCGGGCCACTACAAGGCCTGGCACTGCGAATCGGCAGCCCACGCCGCTCGTAGCCCGTCGCCGCACGGTCAAAATCGCATCTGCAGCAACGACGCCATGAGCAACTTTGCTGGCGCCGGCGAATACCCCATCGGGTCGGCTGCGGTCAAAGAGCTTTTTGATGATGCTGCCAAGAACATTATCGGCTACGCCGTCGAGGTACACACCGCCGCCGGCAACACCGGCGACACCTGGTACTGGTACGAGCGCGTGCCACTGTCCAGCGCCGCCCCGCACGACAGCAACGGCGTAGTCGCCGACGGCAGCGGTGCCAGCGGCCCGGCCCAGACCATCTGCGTCGGCTGCCACCAAGCGGCTGGATCGGATGCCGGTCACTCGGGACACAACTTCGTCTACACGCAGGTGAAGTAGTTGCCCCTGGCGGGTCCCTACCGCGCATGACGGTGCTGCGCAGTACCGACCCGCCCCCCTCGCTGGCCGTCCCCGGACGGTCGTCCCGTCCGCCTGCGCCGATCAAAAATGCGCACTCGGCGCAGCGGCTGGGCTACGACAGCCGCGCCGACGTGCCAGACGACAGCGATGAATCCTTGATGCTGCGCTATCAACAGGGCGACGAAGCCGCGTTTCGTCAGCTGTTTGCGCGCTATGGCGCGGCGATCTATCGCTACTTCTTTCACCGCACCGGTCGCGACGACGTGGCCAGTGACTGCGCCCAGTCGACGTGGCTGAACCTGCACCGCGCCCGCGCATCCTATCGACCGGGCGAGCGTCTGCGTCCGTGGCTGTATGCCATCGCGGCCAACCTGCGTATCGATCAAGTGCGCAGTCGCCTGCGCTCGCGTGAACAGCTGACCGCCGACGGGGCCCTACCCGATTGGCCGACGCCCAGCAGCATGACGGCCACCGCCGATCGCGATGGGGCGGTGCGGCGCGCGCTCCTGTCCCTGCCGGACGATGCGCGTCACGTCATCATCCTGCACCGCTGGCACGACCTGGGCTTTGCCGAGATCGCCGCCATCTTGGGCCAAGGCGAAAGTGCGGTGAAGGTCCGCGCGCACCGTGCCTATCTGCAGCTGCGCAAGCTTCTGACCGACGGAGGCGAAGAGCCATGAGTGCCCCCTGTCCATTCGCCGCAGAGCTGGTTTTGGCCCTCGGCGCTCCCCTCTCAGATGGGCTGTCCGCCCACCTGCTGAGCTGTGTCGCCTGCCAGCGCGAGCTGGCCGAGCTACGCCAGGTTCACGCCCTGCTGGCCCCGCCGGCCGTCGAGCCGCCGCCGCACAGGCTGCAACAGATCGAGGCGGGGGTGCTGGTCCGGCTACGGGCCCCAGCCTCGCACCGGGTCGCGGCTGGGCTGTCGATCCTGTTTTCACTCGTGGGAACGACGGCGGCGCTGTCGACCGCCCTGCACGAGCACGCTCCCCAGGCCCCGCTGCGTGCGCTGCTGATCGCACTTTTGGCGACGGGGATCGGCCTGTTCCCGTTTGCCGCCCGCCTGCCCCCGGCCGCCGTAGTCGCCGCCAGTCTGCTGTCGCTGTCGACGGTGAGCGGGGCCGCGATGCTGCCGCTGCGGGCCCTGGGGTGCTTGTTGGTCCTGTTCGGCATTGGGGCGCTGGCAGCGGCGATCCCGACGCGACTCTGGGCGCGCCGCTTCCTGCTCGGCGGGGCACAGGCTGCCGTCATCGGCTTCGGCGGCCTGGCCGTACAGACCGCGCTGTGCAGTGTCACCGACGCGGTCCACGTCGCGATCATCCACCTGCTGCCGGTGCTGGCCGGCTACGCCTTCGGGGTGCTGCGAGCGCCTGGCGCCGCCCCGCGCTAGGTGGTTATTAGTTAATTAATAAAGCGAAAATAACTAAATCGAACCATTGGATTTTATTTTGCTACATAGTGCAGATTTATTGCGTGTTTCGCGAGCACAAGCTGAGAGGTTTCGTCGGCGCTATTGGGGAGTGGCGGTGGCGTGGGCGAATGACAGGCCGCCGCGATCGTCGCGGACGACGAGGAAGAAGTGGACCAGGCCCCCGGGGGCTTCGCGCTCGGCGCGGGTGGTGGGGGGCTGCCAGGTGACGCTGGTGCGGGGGAACTGCGGACAGGTCTCGGGGGCACCCGGGCAGTCGAGGTCGAGGAACGAGCCGCGTCCGGCTTCCAGCGTCCCGGCGGTGGTGAAGAAGGTGGCGGACAGGCTCTCGTTCTTCGGCTGGCCGCTTGTGTCCTGCCCGACCTCGACAGCGTCGGCGGCGCGATCGACGGCCAAGGTCAGCTTGGGGCGGTCGCTATCAGCCGTGCTGGGCGACAGCTTGGGATAGCGAAACGCCGGGCTGACCATCGTCTGTTCGTCTAGCGCTCCACCGTCGGGGCCAAAGGCGACAGCGCGGATCCCGGGGTTGTGGTTGGGGCTTGGGCTGGGGCTGACCCGCAGCGCTTTGATCGCGACAAGGCAGTGGTTTTGGTTGGGCGAGACGCCGCGGCTCCCCATCGCCTGGGCGTAGCAGGCCTCGGCGCCCCCCGGCAGGCTGCGGTCGGCGACGATCAGCGTGACCAGCAGCGTGTAGGGGACATCGCTGCCGGCTGAGGTGCGCAGGCGGGCCAAAAGCGGCGGGCCAGGAAACGGCGGCGGCACGACGGGCGGTTCGGCGGCGAGGCGCCTCAGCTCGGTCGTCCGATTGAGCTGCTCTAGGCCGCAGGGCTCGGGCGAGACGGTCTCGCTGGGCTGACGACAGGCTAGCCACAGCGCGCTTAGGCCCTGCGGCTGCGTAGTGGGTCGGGCCCCGTCGGCGGTCTGCGCTGGCTCGCCGTGCTGCGGATGGGTGACGACCAGGGCCGCGAGCCGGACCTCGCTGTCGGGCCCGACTTCGGGCGGATCCGCCTGGATGGCCAGCACCCGCAGCTTGCCCGCCGCATCGATCTGTCCGTCGGGTCCTAGGGGATCCGGCTCGATCAGCCAGAACGAAGGAAACTCGGGCCCACAGCCCGAGCCCGAGCCCAGAAGCAGCAGGCCCGACAGCAGGAGACGCTTGCCAAGACCGAGGGGAGGACGACCGAGCCAGAACGCCGAGGCGCGCATGTCCCGTCAATCTATCGAAAGCGCGACCGGCAGGCGAAGCCAGATCGACTCGGCCAGGGGCCGCGGATGGCAGCTACTTCTGGCTGCGCTCGATTTCGTCGCGGATCAGCTTGATGGGGGTGACCAGGCCATCGCGGGCCCCGCGCACCGCCGCCCAGCCGGCCATGCCCGAGCCGGGCTTGAGCTGGGTGCCAGGCTTGGTCGCCGCGACGATGCGGGCGAAGTAGATGTGGATGGTGTGCTCGTAGCCGAACACGTCGCGCTCGGGGATGAGCAGGCTGGTCAGCATGTACTCGCCCGCTTCGTAGTGCGTGTCGTCGAGCTTGCCGGTGCGGCCCTTTTTGTCTTCGAAGCTCGCAAAGCGGGCCCGCTCTTCAGGGCTGAGCGCGCGCTTGTGGTAGCGCAGCAGGGCGACGCCGTTGGGCAGAAGAACGCTCTCGCTATCGCCGACCACGTAGGTATCGCGCATGCCGAACATGCCGGCGCCAAACGGCATGTGCAGCGCCAGGAACGAGCCGAAGTCGGTGTGCACCGCGCCCTCGCCCCAGCCCGAGCTCTCGCGCCGCTTTTTGCCCGCCACTTCGATGTGCTGATCGACGAGCGGATGCTTGAGCGCGCCGCGCGGATCGCACAGCCGCTCCAGGACCTGCGCGGGCTTGATGCGCTTGTAGCGAGCGATGATCCAGGCGGCCGGCATGCGCCCCACTTCCTGACGATAGATGACGACGGGCAGCGAGCCCGGCGAGGCGTCGAGGCCAGTCTTCACGGTCTCGGCGCCCAAGATCTGCGGCACCGGGCCGCCCTTTTCGATCGCCGCGTTTTCCGGCAGATCGAGGGCGACCTGGGCCAGCTTGGGCACCACGGCCTGCAGGAGCGCCGGTAGATCGCCCTTTTCGTGGCGGTATTCGCGCAGGGTGCGCACGACGTCGGCCGGGACTTCAGGCATGGCGGCGGACGCGGGCGAGGGGAAGATCCCCAGGCCCAGCCCGATGATGCCGAAAATGACGCAAGGCGTTAAACAGCGGCGCAGCAGGTGCGTCATAGAGCTCCTCCGTGATTTTGGCGCGCGGCCTACGCTTCCTTCCCCGCGTCGCTCATCCTGCCTGCTCTCCCCCAGTTACCGAGAGCGCTGCGGCAGAGCCAAGCAGTCGCCAAGCAGTCGCCAAGCAGTCGAAAGAGAGCATAGGGCAGTTGCTGCAGCGCGGCAATACTGCACTCCACGGGGCCTGGCTCGGCGGGCAAGCAGGCTACAATGACTCCACGCTGGACCGGCGTGGTCACCCTGTCAAAGACCCGCTGGGCTCCAGCCAGCTACCCATGTTGGGGCAACTAAGGGGGATTCTTATGCGATTACGTCATCTTGGACTCGGCGGCTTGGCCGTCGCAGTTTTGGCTCTAGCCGGCACGGTGGGCTGTGGCAGTGGCGAGGTCATGATGCCGATGGAAGCCACGCTGAATCAGAAGCTCGTCGGCACCTGGCGAAGCTCGGCCTGTGAGCTGGGCATCATGGCGTCCGTGACCCTGCCGACCAGCATCTACTTCCAGCGCGAGTACAAGTTCACCGAGACTGACTGGACGGCGACGGCCAGCATCTTCGTCGATCAGCTCTGCGCCTCGTCCGTGCTGCGCTCGACGGTCAAGGGTACCTACACGGTCGGCGCGGCGGCCTCGACCCCGGCCGGTGGGACCGAGCTCGACTTCAACTACGCCGAGCGCAAGGTGCTGCTCCTGCAGCCGCTGGGGGCGCAGATCCTAAACGGCATCATGTGTGGCGGCATGTCCAGCTGGACGGCCGGCGTCGATGTCGATGTCAGCACCAAGGGCTGCTTGCCGCTGATGCCGTCGAACATCGCCTGTCCCAAGGAGTATGACGTCGGCAAGATCGACGGCGATGTCAAGACCTCGGGGGCGACGCTGACCCTGGGCACGCGGCCGATGTCGCCCGATGGTCTGTGCAAGGCACGGCCGACGACGTTTTCGACCGCACCGCTGGCCAAGCTCTAGCCGCCAAGTCCGTCCACCGTCGCGGCAAATCCTCCGCGAAAAGCCGGCTCTTCTTGCTACCCTGCGGCGCCTAGCTGGCCCGCACGATGACCTTCCTCGACGAACTCAATCCCTCGCAGCGCGCCGCGGTGGTGCACCAGACCGGGCCGCTTCTGATCCTGGCTGGGGCCGGCTCGGGCAAGACCCGCGTCATCGCTTATCGCCTCGCCGAGCTTCTGCGCCGCGGTGTCGATCCCGAGCGCATCCTGGCCGTGACCTTCACCAACAAAGCCGCCGGTGAGCTCAAAGGTCGCGTCGAGAGCCTGGTCACTCGCTTGGGCCTGGTGCCGACGCCGGACCCGCGCGATCCGCTGACTGCTGCGCAGCCGCGCGTTCGGGGTGTGCCGCACTGGATGGGCACGTTTCACTCGATCGGTGCCCGCCTGCTGCGGCGCATGGCTGACCGCGCCAAGCTGCCCGCGGACTTTACGATTCTCGACGAGGACGACCAGCTCAAGCTGTGCAAAGAGGTCTGTCAGCGCGAAAACATCGACGACACGGCGATGCCGCCGCGGGCCCTGCGCAGCCAGATCGATCGCGCCAAGAACCACGGCCTGCTGCCCGAGCAGTATCGCGGCCGCGACTACTTCACCGACCTGGTGGCGCGGCTCTACCCGCTGTACCAGAGCGAGCTTGCGCGTCTGGGCGCCGTCGACTTCGGCGATCTTCTGCTGTGGCCAGTTGTGCTGTGCGATCGCGATCCCGAGCTGCGGGCGCTGCTATCGCGGCGCTTTCAGCACGTGCTGGTCGACGAGTTTCAAGACGTAAACCCCGTCCAGTATCAGTTCCTGCGCCACCTCGCAGCCGGGCACCGCAACCTGGTGGTGGTCGGCGATGATGACCAGGCGATCTATGGCTGGCGCGGCGCGGACGTTGGCGTGATCTTGGACTTCGAGACGGACTGGCCCGACGTCCACATCGTCAAGCTGGAAGAAAACTATCGCTCCTCGCAGGTCATCCTGGATGCCGCGCACGCCGTGGTATCGCTAAATCAGAAGCGGCGCGAAAAGCGGCTGTTCACCCAGCGGGCCGGCGGCGAGCGCATCATCAGCCACGAGGCCATCGACGAGCGTCGCGAGGCGCTGTACGTCGCCAACACCATCCTCCTTCTGCAGAACGAGGAAGGGTTCTTCCCCGATGACTGCGCGGTCATCTATCGCACCAACGCGCAGTCGCGCGTGCTTGAAGAGGCGCTGCGGGCCTGCGGCGTGCCCTACACCATCGTCGGCGGCGCGCGCTTCTACGACCGCGCCGAAGTCAAAGACGTGCTGGCCTATCTGCGCCTGTGTCACAACCCCGCCGACGAGCTGGCCCTGCGCCGCGTCATCAACGTCCCGGCCCGCGGCATCGGCGAAAAGACCGTCGCCAAGCTGGAAGCCAAGGCGCGCTTAGGTGGCCTGCCGCTGTGGCTCGCTATTCAAAATGCCGTCGAGGACGAAGAATTTTTGGGCAGTGGTCCGCGCAAAAAGCTGCGCGGCTTTGTCGATCTGGTGCTGGCGCTACGGGCCACCGCGGGCGCGATGTCGGTCAGCAAGCTGGCGCGCGAGATCCTCCTGCGTACCGGCTATCTGGGACAGTTCAAAGCCGGTGAGCCCGAGGACGAGTCGCGGCAAGAGAACGTGATGGAGCTCATCGGCTCGATCGAAGAGCTGGAGCGCGAGTCCACCGCCCAGACCGCTGGCGCCGTATCCGCCGTCGCGGAGCCTGTCCCATTGGAGGAGGTAGGAGAGCGCAGTGCGGCGAGCCTGGAGGCGGCGCTGTTTGCTCCCGAGCTAGGCGAGGCGCGACCGCTGACGCTGGGCGAGTATCTGACGCGCGTGGCGCTGGTCACCGGCGAAGAGATCGGCGAAAGCGGGCGCGGCGTGCAGCTGATGACCGCGCACGCGGCCAAGGGCCTGGAGTTCAAGGTCGTCCTCGTCACCGGGCTAGAGCAGGGCCTGTTCCCGTCGCTGCGCAATCAGCACGAAGAGGGCGACGAGAAAGACCGCCGCGTCGCCGAGGAGCGTCGCCTGTGCTACGTGGCGATGACCCGGGCCCGCGAGCGACTGTTCCTGACTCATGCGCAGAGCCGTCGCATCTTCGGTCAGGCGCCGCGCATGGCCCCGCCCAGTCAGTTCCTGCGCGAGATTCCCCCCGACTGCTTGGAGCGCACGCTGGAATACGACGCGCCTTCGCACATGACGCCGCGTCGCGCGCTGCGCCCGAGCTTTCACTCCGGCGGCGACTCCGGGGACGATGGCTATAGCCAAGCCGTGCCCGATCTCGACGATGAGCATCGTCCGCCAAGCGAGCTTGCCGCGCCAAGCAGCCGTCGCGAATCGGGTGGCGAGCGCGAGCCGCGCATCGAGTACGACATGGGCGAGGGTGCAGCCGGGCCGCGCGCCGGACAGCGCGTCCAGCATCCGCAGCTTGGGCGCGGGCGCATCGAGTCAGTGACCCCCTGGCAGGGCACGGCGTCGGTGCGCTTTGACTCGGGCGAGCGGCGTTCGATCAAGGTGCAGTTCCTGCGGCTGCTCGCCGAGCTGAGCTGAAGGCCGTTCGCGATGGCTTCGCTCTCTGACCTGCATCGCAAGGCGCGCGAGTTTTTCCGCTTCTTGCTGGCGCAGCACCGCACCCCGGGCCGCGTCGCTTGGGCGCTGTGGTTTGGCCTGGTGATTGGCTGCACTCCGCTGTTTGGCGTGCAGGTCTTTCTGTGCATCGCTGTCGCCTATCTGCTGCGCCTGAACTTCGTCGTCGTCTACGCGGCGGCGAACATCTCGATCCCGCCGTTAAGTCCGTTTATTGGCCTGGCTGCGGTGCGCATCGGCGAGTACGTGCGCCTGGGGCGCTGGGTGGCGCTGTCGCGCGGCGATTTTCTTTCGCTGTCGCCGTTCGCGCTGGCCAAGCGCTTCTTTGTCGCCTGGCTGATCGGCGGCACGCTGCTGGGGGCCGGCCTGGGGGCGGTGGTCGGCGGCTTGACCTATGTCCTTCTCAAGCGACGACAGGCCCGACGCGCGGCAGTGCCGCTGTCCCCGGCCGAGCAAGAAGCCGCGGTCATCGATGCCGTGTTGTCGCGTGCCGCAGGGCGCTACGATGCAGCGCTGCCGCGGTTTCGCTACTACGCGCGCGCCAAGTATCGGCTCGATCCGGTGTATCGCGAGCTGCTTTCGCGCATCCCGCCGGGTGCCCACACCGTTGATGTGGGCTGTGGTCAGGGCCTGCTGGGCGTGGCGCTTGGCGAGCTAGGCGAGGGCCGGAGCTATCTCGGGCTCGACTGGGATGCGATCAAGCTGGCGGCAGCGCGGGTTGCGGTGCGCGAGCTTCCGGCCTGTCAGCTGATCGAAACCGACGCGCGGGTCGCTGTGCTACCGCCCTGCGATGTCGTCGTCCTGTGCGATGTCCTGCACTACTACCAGGCCGATGCCCAGCGAATGCTCTTGCAGCGGGCGAGTGCCGCGCTGCGGCCGGGCGGACAGATCCTCCTGCGCGAGACCGATGGCGGGGCCGAAAGCGGCGCGGGACGTACACGCTTCTACGAGCGCGCCCTGGTGCGCCTGGGCTGGAACCGTGCACCGCAGGTTCACTACCGCCCCCTCGGCGAGCTAGAGCAGGAGCTTACGGCGCTGGGGCTACAAGTCAGCCAGCATGCGGCCTTCGGTGCGCTGCATCCCGGCAACTATCTCTTGCAGGCTCGCAAGCCCCAGGTCGCGGACGTCGCACCAGCCGGCCCGTCGGAGGAACCGGCTACAGCGCCGTGACGTGGACCTGTTCGCGCTCTGCTGCGGCCTCCGCTGCCTCGGCGGTCGTCGACAGCAGGTCGCCCCCCGGCTTGCTCTCGACCAGGCTGCACTCGTCGATGCCAAACATGCGCAGGAGCGGCCGCGGTGGTCGCAGCGCCAGATCCGGTGACTGCGCGAAGATGCGCGCCAGGTTTTCGACATAGGCCGTCGATAGCTCGCGGAAGCTGATGCGATCGAACGCCGCCGCCACCTTACGGCTGGCCCACGACGACAGGATCAGCGCGCCAAACACCGAGTAATACGTCGCCTGCAGACGTAGCTTGGTCCAAAGCGAGGGATCGTGTTTGAGCACCTCGCGCACGAAGTGGACATTGAGCGGAACGTGGAACGACTCGTCGCGGGTCAGGATGGCCAGCATCGCCCGCACCGCCGGCTGCTGCACGCGGCCAAGCGCGATGCGATAGGTGGTCGCGCCGATGGTCTCGAACATTAGGTTCGTGAGCATGATCGATTCCATGTGCTCGGCGCGGTCGTAGGCACGATAGAAGGTGCCGGTCACCGGCCCCATGGCGCGGACCTCACCACCGATACGCGGCATGAATTCGGTCAAGAGCTCGCGATGCCAGCCCTCTTCGTTGCCGTAGAGAATCAGGCACTCGGCAAGCTCGGGATCGCGGGGGCGGATCTGCTCGGCCAGGCGATGGGCTTGCGTCATGCCCGACTCTTCGGCGCGATAGGCCGCGTTGAAGAAGGCGACGCAGGCCGCTTGTTCCGTTGGTGAGCTGAAGCTCACCACCTGTCGCAGCGCTTCGTTCGGCTCGCGATACATCGTCTCAGCGCGACGGCGGAGCTTGTCCAGCCACCACCGGGTAGGGCGTACGACCGCGGGGTTGACGCGGCCGCGATTGCGGGAAAAACGCTCGGTCTTCACTCGATCCCTCTGCGCATTCACCGCAGCGAGTTTGCATCGTTTCCGCCCCGAGTCAACCGCACTTTGCGGCCCGAAATTCCTGCGCTGAGCCTCGGGGAGGCTCGGTCCTTGGGGTGCGAGATCGCTCCGCGTACGCCGGAGCTAAGCGGGCAGCAGACCCCCACCACGCTGCTCCAGCGACGGTTTCGCTGACGCGTCCGACAGCTCGCAGCCCAGCCAGCGCGGGGCTGCGCGAATCCTCGCAGAGCTGGCTGTCCCATGTCCGGCACATGTACCCAAGTGTTCCGCGAGCTGAGGGATCCGCGGCCTCCGACCCATCGTCGGCGTCGGTTAGCCGAAGTCCGCGGAAGGCTTGCGGATGCGACGCCGAGCAGTGGTTTTGTGCCCTCGCCAAAGGTCCGCGCGGCCGGTCACAGCAGCACGTCTTGGCCTGGTCTCTCGCTTGCAAAGAGCAGCGGGCGGGGAGGTCGGAGCCCACGGGCCAGGCCATCCCCTTCCTTACTCACACGCCACCTTTGGAAGGGGGATTCCTATGGAGACCGTTACCTCTCGCGAATGCTGTCGCCCACCGCTCGGCTGCGTCGAGCAGCCGGATTGTCGGCGGGGCACTTTCCTGCGCAGCTCTCTTTTCGGCCTGCTGTCGCTGTTTCTGACCAGTGCATCGCTGCTGGTCTCGGCTCAGCCGACGCGGGCCGCCACCGTCCAGCGCTATGCCGTCGATGATCACGGCGACTTCCTGGTGTTCGGCAACACCGTCGGCTTTGACTGTCGCGACGGCAAGGTCGAAAAGCCGGTCGTCGGCAGCGTGCCGGTTGGCCTGCTTGGGCTGTTTAGCTGCAACGGTGTCCTGCCGGACAGCGATACCGGCGTCGATATCTTCTGGCGCTCGGACTATCCATCGACGGGGCAGGCCACGGCTTCGAGCGCCATCGATCCGCCGTTCGCGCGCAGCACCGCCGTGCTAGCGCTGCCCGGCGGGGCGCAGGTGGTGATGGCGCGCCTCTACTGGGCAGCCCAGCGCACGGCAGGGCAGGGGGCGGGCACCAGCGTGACCCTGCAGCGCCCCAACGTCTTTTCGCGCCAGGTCATGGCTCAGACCGGCGCCAGCAAGACCCTGACTCTCGACGGGCTGGACTACTACCAGAGCTCAGCCGACATCACCGCCGATGTGCAAAAGAACGGCAGCGGCCCCTATCGCGTCGGCGGGATCGAGACCATCGATGTCCGCACCCGCGATCGCGACGTCGCCTTTGTCGCTTGGAACATCGTCGTCTTCTATCACCTCGACACGGCGCCGGTGCGCAACCTCGCGCTCTATGACGGCCTCGAACGGGTCAGCACCTCGGCCGGTAGCGCCACCAACCTCAGCTTCCAGGGCTTCTCGGTGCCGAACAGCGGCTTTGGCGCCAAGCTGGGCGTCATCGCCTACGAGGGCGACAACGAGATCACCGGCGATCAGCTCTTGGTCAATGGCACCGCCGTCAGCAACACCTACAACCCGGTGAACAACTTCTTCAATCGGTCGAGCACTGTGCTGGGGGCCCTGGCGCCGCGGGTCGGCGACCTGCCGCAGATGTCGGGGCGGCCAAGCTCGATGTCCGGCTACGACAGCGACATCATCGACATCACCGCCCGCCTGACCCCGGGGGCGACGCAGCTCAACCTGTCGGCGACGACGAGCGGCGACGAGTACTTCCTGGGCGTCTTCGCCACCGCCGTGACGACGATTCGGCCGGTGTTCTCGGGCACCCAAAAGACGGTGCGCAATGTCACGCGCAGCGACGGTCGCTACCTGCCTGGCGACACGCTGGAATACACCCTCGCGACGCGCAACTCGGGCAATGACACCGGCAAGAACGTGGTCGTCACCGACGTGCTGCCGGCCGGGCTGAGCTTCGTCTCCGGCTCGCTGGAGATCAGCGCCGGCGCCAATCTAGGCGTAAAAACCGATATGGCGGGCGATGATCAGGGTGAATACGTGGTCGGCACCCGGACCATCACCATGCGTCTGGGCAGCGGCGCCAACACTACCCAGGGCGGGACCCTGGCTGAAGGCGAGACCGCCACCTTCCGCTTCCGCGTCACCATCGATGCCAACGCCCAGGGAACGATCGTCAACCAAGCTTCGCTGTCGTCGCTGGGCGCCACGGCCGAGACCCAGGGCATCACCACGCCGACCACCTGGCAGAGCAGCAGCAGCGGCAACGTCCCGGGCGGCACGCCGGTCGTGATCGCCACCTGCACCACCAACGCCGACTGCGGCCCCGACGCGCCGATCTGCGACACCAGCGCCACGCCGCGCCAGTGCGTCTGCCAGACCAGCAGCGACTGCGGCCCCGGTCGCATCTGCAACCCCAGCAGCAAGACCTGCGTCGAGTGCATCGTCGGCCAGACCGGCCAGTGCAGCCCCACCGGCACCGGCGGGCTGTGCCTCCTGGGCGGCGTCTGCGGCTGCAACAGCGATAGCGACTGCGGCGGCCGTCGCTGCGACACCCTGCTGCACCTCTGCCAGGCGCAGGCCACCGATCTGTCGCTGGTGCTGTCGCGGACTCCCACCGGCGGCATCGTTCCCCCGGGCAGCCAGCTGACCTACTCGCTCAGCGTCAGCAATCTTTCTGGGCTGCCCATCCCGGGCGCCGCGCTCGTCATCGGCCCGTCGCCAAGCCAAAACGATCTCACCTGGACCTGCACGGCGCAGGGCGGCGCGACCTGCCCGGCCGCGATGGGCAGTGGACCGATCGCCACGCGCGTCGATCTGCCGGCCGGCGGCAAGCTGCTGTACACGCTGCGCATGTCGGTGGGCGACGCGCAGACCAGTCGCAACCAGGACTTCGCGGCCAGCATCACGCCGCCTGCCGGCTACGCCGACCAGAACCCCAACGACAACTTCGTCATCGACAGCGTGCTGGTCAGCATGCCGCCGCTGGGTCCGGATCTGTCGGTGAAGGTTCGCGAAGAGCTATCCGATCACGACAACTCAGTCACCTACGTCATCGACGTCGAGAACCGCGGCGAAAAGCCCGCCCCCGGGGCCACCCTGGTCTACGACGTGCCGGCTGGCACCACCGTGCAGATCGACGCCGGCCCCGGCTGGAGCTGCGGGCTGTCGGCTTCTGGCTCGCAGGTGGTGTGCACCCGCACTGAGCCGATTCCGCCCGGTCCCGCTTCGTCGGTGCGCATCACCGTCACCGCCCCCAATCCGGGCATGGAGCTGCCGCTGCACACGACGGTGAACGGCACCGATCCGGCGGGCAACCTGACCACCGATCCCAACCCCGCCGACAACACTGTCGATCGCACGACGACGCTCAACCGCTTCAAGCTGGAAGGCGGTGGGCTGATTGGCTGCCGCTACACTGCCGAGCGCTCGCCGGCGGGCTCCTCGGCGACGGCCTTCGCTGGGCTGGCCGGCCTGCTGGGCCTCGGACTCGCCACGCGCAGCCTGCGCCGTCGTCAGGCGCAAAAGGCCCGCCGTCTGAACTAGCGGCTCGGGCGAGCCCGCGGGCTCCAGTCATGTCGATGGGGCCTGCCCCGCGCTCAGCCCAGCGTGTGCTGCGTCCCGCTTCTCGAAGACCTCTCCTTCTCATCCCTTTTGTTTGAGGACACCGATGCGCACTTATCGACGTCTGCACTCTCTGTCTGCCCTGCTGCTCTTGTGCGGCAGCCTGAGCAGCGAGCGCCCGGCTGCGGCGCAGAACCGCGGCTTCACCATCAACCGCTACGATCCGACCCCGGCCGGCGAGTGGTCGTTCTGGGTCGACCATCCCTGGTACTCGCGGACCCGCTACTTCGCGGCCGGCGTCACGCTGAACTACGCCCACAAGCCGCTCGTCCTGGCTGTTAGCAACGGCACCAGCAGCAGCGAGCGCGCCGTCATCGAGCATCAGCTCCTCGGCCACATCGACATCGCGGGCTCGTTCTTCGATCGCGTCACGCTCAACGCCTCGCTGCCGCTGACCTTTCTTGAACGCGGCACCGCCGCCGCCGGCGTCACGCCCACCGAGGGCTTCGGCGTCGGCGACCCACGGCTGGGGGCGATGGTCCGCTTGTTTGGCCAGCCCGACGAAAGCGCCATCTCGCTGCACCTCGGGGCCAACGTCTACATCCCGCTGCGCGCCCTGACCGGCGACTCTGGCGTCATCACCCCGACCTCGTCCGACACCGGCTTCCGCATCCTGCCCAAGCTGGTCCTTGCCGGCTATGGCAGTCACATCCGCTGGTCGGCGCTCGCCGGCTTCCTCTATCGCCCCACCGCGACCCTGGGCCAGAGCGGCGATCCCGATGGCAGTACCGTCGGATCCGAGCTGCAGCTCGGTGCGCTCGTGAACTACGCCGACAAGCCGCGTCGCTTTGCCCTGGGGCCTGAGCTTTTGCTCAGCACCGTCGTCACCGAGAAGCCATTTAGCCGCAACTACACCAGCTTCGAGCTCTTGTTCGGCGGGCACTACAACATCGGCGGCTTCGTGCAGCTGGGGGCCGCCCTGGGCTTCGGTGCGCTGCGCCAGCCCGGGACGCCGGATGCCCGCGCGCTCTTGCGCCTGGCCTACGCCCCGCTGCGCGAGCCAGAAAAGCCGGTCAGCGATCGTGATCACGACGGCATCCCCGATGCTGACGATCGCTGCCCCGATGAGCCGGCCGGGGCCAGCCCCGATCCGCTGCGGCCCGGCTGTCCGTTCCAAGAACAGGATCGCGATCGCGACGGCGTGCTCGACCGCGATGACCTGTGTCCCGAGATCCCCAAGGGGCCAAACCCCGATCCCGAGCGGCTGGGCTGTCCGCTGGGTGACCGCGATGGCGACGGCGTGTTCGATCGGCAGGATCTCTGCCCGGATACGCCCAAGGGGGCAAACCCCGATCCGGCGCGCTTGGGTTGTCCGCTCACCGACCGGGACAGCGACGGCGTGTTCGATCGCGACGATCTCTGCCCGGATCAGCCGCAGGGCGCTGTGCCCGATCCGCAGCGACGGGGCTGCCCGGCCGGCGACCGCGATGGCGATGGCCTGCTCGATCCCCTCGACCGCTGTCCGGATGTGCAAGCCGGCCCGACCCCCGATCCCGATCGTCCGGGCTGCCCCGCGCCCGATCGCGATCGCGACACCGTGCCCGATTTCAAGGACGCCTGCCCCGATCAGCCGGGCGCGCCGCATCCCGATCCCAAGAAGAACGGCTGCCCCAGCCTGGTGCAGATCGCCGACGGCAAGCTGGTCATCCTGCGCCCGGTGTTCTTCGCCACCAACCGCGATCTGATCCTGCCGCAGAGCTTCCCGGTGCTGCAGGCGGTGACCGACGCCCTTTTGGCCTCGCCGCACATCAAGAAGGTGTCGATCGAAGGGCACACCGACAACCGCGGTCGCGCCGCCTATAACGTCGATCTTTCGAATCGCCGCGCTCAGAGCGTACGTCGCTGGCTGGTCAGCCACAGCATCGCCGAGGATCGCGTCAGCGCCGTTGGCTTCGGCCCCAATCGCCCGATCGCCGACAACACCTCGGAAAAGGGTCGCGCCAAGAACCGCCGTGTCGACTTCGTGATCGTCGATCCACCGCAGTCGCCGCCGCAGTCGCCGCCGCCTGCTGCCTCCCCCTCCGCTCAGCCCGCCCCACCGCCTCAGTCGCGATAGGCGTCTAGGTCAATTCCGAAGTCCTCTAGCCAGCGATAGATATTTTTCCTAGGGCAGTCGAGCACGCGCGCAATCGCCGCCACGTTGCCCCGGTGCTGCTGCAAGAGCTCCAGCAGCTGCTTCCGTCGCGGATCCGCCTCCTGACTCGGGCTCAGCCGCGGGCTCGGGGGCGGTCCCTTTTGGCTGCGCAGGCGGGCTTCGATCCCGACCGCATCTCCCGTCGTCGCCAGCTCGGCGGCGAGCTTGACCAGCTCCCGCACATTGAAGGGCCAGCTGTGCAGCAGCAATACCTCGGCCAGCGACGCCGGCAGGTTGATCGTCGGCTCGCTCTGACTGCCCTGCTGCAGCAGCTCAAAGATGTCTTCGCGACGGTCGCGCAGCGGCGGTAGCTCGACGATGATCTCGGCGATGCGGGCGTATAGATCGCCGCGAAACTTCCCGGCCCGCACGGCATCCAGCAGGTTGCAGTTCGTCGAAAACAGCAGCCGGGCAAGCAGCGGCTGACCGCTGACCGAGCCCACCGGGAAGACCAGCCGCTCCTCCAGCACGCGCAGGAGCTTGGGCTGCAGACTCGGCTGCAGATCGCCGATCTCGTCGAGCAGCAGCGTCCCGTCGCCCGCCGCGCGGAAAAAGCCCGGGTGGGCCTGCGCGCCGGTGAAGGCGCCTTTGGTGTGACCGAACAGCTGACTCTCGGCCAGGGTCTCGGGCACCGCCGTGCAGTTGATAGCCACAAACGGCGCGCTCGGTCGGCTGAGATCGTGGACGTAGC
>CALFYE010000115.1 GCA_937952145.1 uncultured Myxococcales bacterium | reverse complement strand
CCGACACTGAGAACGATCGCGCGGACCAGCACTGCGGATGGCGCGAGACCCCCCACTCCGAACTGCACCGAGACTCCGAAATCGACGCGCGCCTGTGGCCGAAAGCTCAGACCCAGCCCCAGCACCGACTGCTTTTGAATCGTGTTCTCACCGCCCGATGGCAACAGCGCACTGAGGATGGGAGTGATGCCGTCGTCAGTCGTCTTCACATACGTCGGCCAGCCTCGGCCCAACGCTTCGCCGTAAAGTTTCAGTGCGCGAAAAAACGGGAGGTAGATCCCAATCTGGGCCGCCGCTTCGCCTGTTGCGAAGGCTCCGCGCCAATCGTAGAGAGCGCCCAAGCTGGTCGTGATCTCGATGGGGCCGAAGGTCCGCGAGGCCACCATGCGTAGCGCGGCAAGATCGGTCAGCAGGCCCAGCGAGTTCGCGCCGTTGAATGGACCAACGCGCACTTGCTGTTCGTAGTGCAGGCCGATACGCAGGTGCTGCGCAGGGCGATAGTGCGTCGCTCCATCGTCGTCACGCTGCATCTGTGGCGCATGGGAAAGCGGCAGCAGTGGCCACAGCAGCACGGTCAGGTTCAGCCGCAGCGGGCCGTGCTGATGAACGACACCGCCGGCCTCTTGCCAGAAGCTGAAGTCCGTCGCGATGCCCCCAGCAAAGCGACCGAACAGGCCCAACGTCACGCCGTAGGGAAAGACTGCCGCGGCATCACGCTGCTCCGTCTTCGGCAGCACCATCAGATGCGCGTAGGCGTGCGCGCCGAAGTCGTCGATGTCGAGACAGCCGACGAGATTGCTATCGCAGAGCGGGCTGTAGTGCGGCAAGAGCGCTGGCTGGGGTATGACGCGCGGCTGCGCATGCACAGCACTCTCCGTCGAGAAAACCATGATCAGCGCGCACAGCGAGACCACACGACAAAGCAGTCGAACCGCAAAAGACACGACGAACTCCAGACCCGCTACGAAGAGACGATAAAAAGCCGCGACAAAACGGAGATCAAGACCGCGGCACCGTATCACGCGGAGACGACAGGACAGCGACGTTCTTTGTACTGAGTCTTCTGGCCGCCATCGCACGATGCGCTCGCTCGACGTCGCAGACAGCGCGACCGAATAGGCCGGCCCGCTGGTCGGCTATGTCGAATGCACGATCAACGCCTTATTCATCAACACAGCCACGCTTGTCCCGCTTGGCATCCTTGCCAACATTCGCAGAGTAATGTCTGTCTAAGATGCATACATCCTCCGACCAAGAACATCCCATCTCACCAGGCCATCCAGGTTCCGTGCCTGCACACACATGAAAAAATTGCGAGACCGCTGGCTCAGCCCGGGCTGAGTGAAGCGATTTCTCGTCTGAGCGAAAAAAGTTCTGGACACGGACCTGGATCGCGACGGCTTCCCCGATGCGGTCATCACTGCGTCCAAGCTCGGCCTCGCGAACCTGTACTACAAGAGCTATCCCAACTCGACGGGCGACGGCCAGGCCGAGCTCTACCTGGGCGATAGCAGCTATCAGCTACAGGGCAAGTCGAATACCCCGCTTACTGGCCCGCTGATCTCGGTCACCATCGAACAGCAGAGCTCGCGCCTAAAGAGCGCATTCAACGTCGGCGTCATCGGGGAAGGCAAAGTGACGACGGCGGTTCTGGCACAGGTCAGCGTCGTGAGTGGAGCCCCCTCGTTTACCGTCAACGCCGAGATCGACATCCCGGCCAGCGACTTCGCCATTCCCGTCGATCTGAACGGCGATGGGCTCAACGACTTGGTGCTCGTTGAGCTGTGGGATGGCGGCAGCCCGTTCGCCGGCATCACCGGCGCCGTCCACATCGCGCACAACAGCGGCATTGAGGGAAAGCCCATCTTCTTGCCCGAGCACATGGCGCAGGTCGCCCTGAGCCCCGGCCTCGTCCTCGCCGCCAAGGTCGAAGACATCGATCAGGATGGCTTCCCCGATCTGGCGGTGGTCACCGCGACGCTCAGCGGTGGCGAAGTGCAGTACTTCCACAACGAGCCAATGCCCGTGACCACCAAAGATCCGCGCCGCCAGCTTCGCTACATCGGCAAGATGAGCAACAATCACGCGGGGCGAGCTGTCGACTTCATCGATCTCAACCGCGACGGCTGCAAGGATGTGCTGATGCTGTTCTCGGGCGGCATGGGCAACGCGGGCAGCGGCACCAGCCTGCTGTGGGCCCCGGGCAAAAAAGCCGGCCCCGGCCTGCCCGACTGCTTCTAGCGCATGAGCCCCGTCGCGAGCGAGCCACAGCCTTCATCCCGCGCAGCCGACGAATAGCGTGACACGGCCCGTCCGCGCCCCCCCTCTCTCCGTCGCAAAAAGAAGAGTTCCTTCACCAAATGGCTCACGGCGGGCGCCTATAGTAGCGTAGGACCTATGGGTCTAGGGCAGTACGTCTATCCGCGCTTTGCGGTGCACATCGCGAGTGGTCAGGTGGTGCCGATCGATCACCTGCGCGCGCGCTGTCTTTGGTATCCCGCCGTCGGGCTCGACGGGCGCATGGTGTCGGGGCACGTGCTTTACATCTCGCAGGCGCTCAACGAAGCGCTGGAGCTGGCGCTGGGCATGCACAGCCCCTACGACTGGAACGCCGAGGGCGAAGCCGAGGGTGGCGAAGAGGGGGTCTCGCATCGTCTGGCGCCGCCGATTCGCGCCAGTGCCCATGCCTCGGTGCCGCAGCTGATCCGCGCCATCGTCGAGTACACCAAGCAGGCCCTGCCCCCCGGCAAGCGCCGGCTGCTGGCCACGCTGTCGGGGCTTGCGCCCGCTGACACGCTGCTGCGCCTGGAAGAGATCTTGCAGCACAGCGGCCTGCACGTGCTGGTGCCGCTGTTCATCGGCAATCAGTACCAGCTGTTCACCGATGCGACTGAAGCGCTGATGCCGGTGTCGCCTTTGAACCTGCGCCGCACGCCGCGGCTGTGCTTCGCGCTGCTGTCGACCGACAGCCTGAAGAACGAGCGCCGCGACAGCCCCTGGCTGCGCCAAGCCGCCGAGCTGATGGCGCTGCCCGTGCAGGTGGTCTACACGCCCGAGGTGACGCGCTTTATCGACGAGCTACCGGCGCTGCGCCCCGCGCTCTCGGACAGCCAGCTGATCGCTGAGCTGCTAAAGACGCTCGACGAACTGACCGGCGGCTGGCCCGATCTCTGCGATCGCTTCTACGAGATGCTCAATCAGCTCAGCGATGTCGCGGCCCTGCGCCAGCGCCTGCGCGAGCTCGCCACCATGCTGCGCTGCGCCGTGCTGGAAAACGCCGGGCCGACGCGCAGCGAGGCGCTAAACACGCTGTTCGACATCGCCTTCCCGGGTCGCAGTCCGCTGCCCGATGCCGCGCTGATCGCCACCGGCGCCGCACCGCGTCCTTCGGCCAGCAGCCCGGGTCTTTCGAACACGCGCGACACGCTGATGTCGCTGCTCACTTCGCCCTCGGCCTTCACCTGGGAGGAGCACGGTCGAGGCTATCTCGAAGGCCTCATCGGCTGGGATCGCGGCCTCGCCGTGCCGCGCAGTCACGCCATCGAGCTGCTCTTGCGGCGCACCATCGAGTCGCTGCCGGCTCGCAGCAGCGATATCCACTCGCCGATCTCTGCGCCCATCATCCCGCACAGCCAGTCGGCGAGCTTCGCCATCCCTTCGCTGCTCAGCCCGCGCTGCGTGCGCTGGCTGCACCTCTCGGACTTCCACTTTTCGGAAAAGGCGCAGCTTCAGGGCGCTGGCATCGTCCTCGAATCGCTGCTCAACACCCTGACCGATATGGCGCGGCATGGACGCGGCGTCGATCTGGTGTTTCTCACCGGCGACATCGCGTATTCCGGCGGAGCATCCGAGTACGCGCTGGCCGAGTCGTTTCTTTCGCGCCTCTGCTCGACGCTGGCTCTGCCGCGCTCGGCGGTGCTGATGGTGCCCGGCAATCACGACGCCGATCGCCGACGCGGCACTCAGCTCTCGCGCACGCTCGGCTCGCACGACGAGGCGCTGGCCTATTTCCACCCCGGGGCGGAGCGCCTGCACCTGCGCAAGCTGGAAGCCTGGTGCGCGTTTTACAACCGCTTCTACGCCACGGGTCACAGCGGTTCCGAAGCCCCGCGCCAGGTCGCCCCCGGTTACGCCACCGCAGCGGCCGAGACCCTGCGCATCCGCGACGTGACCCTCGGCATCCTGCCGCTCAACTCGGCGCTGTTTGCCCAGGACGACAGCGACTCCGGCAAGCTGTTCGTCGGCGAGCCGCAGCTACGCGAGGGCCTGGGCCGCATCGCCACCGCCCAGCTTCGGCTGGCGCTCGTCCACCACCCGTTTAGCTACCTGTCCGAGATCGAGCAGCGCCTGATCAAAGAGCTCTTGCAGCAGAACTGCCACTTCCTGCTACGCGGCCACCTGCACGACAACGAGGCCGAGTGGCTGGCCAGCCCCTACAAGCACATGCTCTCGCTCGCTGCCGGCGCCACCTTCCAGAACCGCGTCGGCCTCCGCAACCGCGCCCTCTTCGTCGAGGTCGAGCTCGATCCCAGCGGCCGCACCTGCCGCGTCTCGCCCTACCCCATCCGCTACGAAGACACCGGCCACGACCGCTGGACCCTCGACACCGCCGTCTTCCCCAAGAGCTACCCCAGCTACCTCGAAACCCTCACCCTGGCGCTCGGCTAGAGCAGGCGCCTGCCGACGGCGCTTGTCCGAAATCGGCGTGCACTACACCGCCGCGAACGCTGCAAGCAGCGGCGCGCAGGTGCTAGCCAGCGCCTCCTGCCTCGCATGCTTCACCACCGTCTGCGCAAACGCAGCAGGCGAGGTCGAGATCCCCAGCACAGCCGCATAAAAGCGAATGTGATCTTTGGCAAAAACAAAGGGGGCCAGACCGTTTTGCGCCAAGAGCGCCGGAAGCTCGGTCTTCACTTTGGCGAGCAGTCGCTCCGTCCCCAGCACGCGCCGCGACTCGTGACGCTCTGCCAGCATGGCCTCGGCCGTCGCAGGATCCATGGCCAAGCGCAGCACATCGTCATCGATCGATCGTCGCGACAGCGCAGGAAAGAAGTCACAGACCGCCGGGCTGCCCGCAATGTGCAGACTCAGGCTCAGCGGCGCGAGCGACGGCTGCAACACCAACGCCCGCTCGTGTCCCGGCAGTGGCTCTAGCTCAGCGCTTCCCAAGCCGGCCGCGCGTAGAGCCCCCCGCAGGCTATCGCTGATCGAGGACAGCGTCGCATCATCCTGGTCCAGCACGACGACGATGCGCAGCGGTGAACGGGCCGCTGCGGGCAGCTTTGCCCACTCTGCGATCCGCAGCTTTAGCTCGTTCAGCACAGCCTCTTTGCCGACCGCTTGGCCCTTATCCCCGGTGCGAAATGTTGGCCGCGTCAGCAGTTCTCGATCTGCCAGCGTACGGATCACGGCGACTTCGGTTGCGCCCTCGACAAACGCATCGATGCGCGGTGGTGGATTAGGTGTCATCGCCACTCCCGATCTTCGCCCCTTCCGGCGGCTGCAGCGTCACGGCAAGAGGACTCTCGCTGCGCCCATCGGGCACCCGCACATCGAGCTGCATCGCGGTCCAGCGTCGGACTTCCCCAGCAGAAAAGCGGCTGGTGGTAAGCGTCCCCTGGTGCAGGTGGGTGCGCAGCGTGTTCAGATCGGCATCGGCGAGCACAGCGCGCTCGACGAGCGACACCAGATGCGCCACGACCTCCAGGCTGTGCGTGGCGATGAACACCTGCAGCGGCTTGTTCTTCGCCAGATCCGCGACCTCAAACAACAGTCGACCTAGCGTCACCGGATTCTGAAACAGCTCCGGTTCCTCCCACAGAAACACGCCGGGTTCATCGTCGGTGACTTGTTCCGAAAGCGCGATCAGCGGAGCCAGCACCTTGAAGACGGCGCGCGCCCCATCGCCAAAGTCATCAATCGGCAGCGCCGGCCGATCCGGCGGCGCAATCTGCCCCTGCATCCACTGCCGCTCCGGCCCAGCCGGCATGAACAGCACATTGAACGGATCGCGAATGCCAAGCACCCGCCCCATGCGCTCAGCAATCTTGTGCGTCCAGCCCGGTACGCGCTGCACCATCCGCTCGTAAAACTCCGTCGGCAAGTGCTCAAGCGTCTTCTGCGCGTCATAGAAAAACGTGTTCTGCGCCGTGGCCACCTTGCCCGTCAAATACCAGGTGGCATGCCCGATGAAATGATGGGTCAACGGGCGATCCCACAAATAGACGGAGCGCAAGGGTGCCGAACCGAATGGTCTGGCAACGGGGATCAGCCTCTTCAGAAGTGTTGCTTCCTTGGCATCAGGCGGGTGTAGATCCAGGCCAACATAGACAAGTTGCCTCACTGCCTGATCAGGCCAGTCCTCGCGCTGGCCTCTGTCTCTCATCTTCAGAGATAGATTCTTAAGAGGTGCCTTGCCAGCCAGCTTGATATCTATCTGATGGATGTAACCGCTCGGGTGCATCCCTAGCTTCGCAATAGCAGGGCTCGGCACATGCAGATGCTTGGCCCAGATGCGTGCAACGGGCGCATCGTTCAGCATGTCGGAAGCAGCCAGCAAGGCATCAAACTGTTGCGTATCAATGTCGGCCGAACAGCGGAACTCTAGGCAGCTCGCCAAGTAGATCGCCTCCAGCAGGGCGGTCTTGCCGGAGTTGTTGGGGCCGACAAGGACGTTGATGCGCGCGAGGCCTTCGACCTGGGCTTCGTGGATGCCGCGGAAGTCGCGAACAAACAGGCTGGTCACCATGACCGGGCATCCTATCGAGTTTCCTCCGACGAGGCTATCTCGCTAGGAGCGGTCGTTG
The DNA here is from genome assembly GCA_937952145.1 of uncultured Myxococcales bacterium. Classification (GTDB taxonomy): domain Bacteria; phylum Myxococcota_A; class Polyangia; order Palsa-1104; family JAEUJZ01; genus JAEUJZ01. Next base: position 1,738 of record CALFYE010000115.1, on the reverse strand, counting down.
GCAGGGGATGGCGAGGGGGAGGAGCCGGGAAACGGAGAGGGGAGGGGGGAACGGCTGCAAGCGAGCGAAGGGTACGTGCGCTGAGGGTCAGCGCATGCGGCTTAGCCTTCCGCCTTCGGGCTGGCTTCGATGCGCATGCCGTAGAACGAGCGGTAGATGAAGACCAGGGCGATGGCGAAGGCGCCGCCGGCGATGACGACTGGCAGGGTCGCGTTGTACTCGCGAAGCTGGGTGGCTAGTTCGACGGCGAGCAGGCCGAAGAGGGTGGTGAACTTGATCACCGGGTTCATGGCCACCGACGAGGTGTCCTTGAACGGATCGCCCACGGTGTCGCCGACGACAGTGGCCGAGTGCAGCTCGGTGCCCTTGGCCTTGAGCTCGGTCTCGACGACCTTCTTGGCGTTATCCCAGGCGCCGCCGGCGTTGGCCATGAACAGCGCTTGGAACAGACCGAACAGCGCGATGCTGACCAGGTAGCCGATGAAGAAGTACGGCTCTAGACAGGCGAAGGCCAGCGTCGAGAAGAACACAGCGAGGAAGATGTTGAACATGCCGCGCTGGGCGTAGACGGTGCAGATCTCGACGACCTTCTTCGAGTCCGCGACCGAGGCCTTCTCAACCCCTTCGAGCTTGATGTTCTTCTTGATGAACTCGACCGCGCGGTAGGCGCCCGTCGAGACCGCCTGCGTCGACGCGCCGGTGAACCAGTAGATCATCGAGCCGCCCATGATCAAGCCGAGCAGGAACGGCGGGTGGAGGAGCGACAGGTTGGCCAGAAGCTCGGGCTTAAGACCATGCGTCAGCAGCATGATGATCGAAAAGATCATCGTCGTGGAGCCGACCACGGCAGTGCCGATGAGCACCGGCTTGGCCGTCGCCTTGAAGGTGTTGCCAGCGCCGTCGTTCTCTTCCAGGTATTGCTTGGCCTTCTCGAAGTTCGGCGTGAAGCCGAAGTCCTTCTTGATCTCTTCGCTGACGTTCGGGACGTTTTCGATCAGCGACAGCTCATAGACCGACTGCGCGTTGTCGGTGACCGGGCCGTACGAATCGACGGCGATGGTCACCGGGCCCATGCCCAGGAAGCCGAAGGCAACCAGACCGAAGGCGAACACCGGCGGCGCCACCATCAGGCTGTCGAGGCCCTGCGACGCGAACCAGTACGAGATGCCCATCAGCACCGCGAAGATCAGGCCCATCCAGTAAGCGCTGAAGTTGCCAGCGGTCAGACCCGACAGCACGTTCAGCGAAGCGCCGCCTTCTCGCGACGAGGTCACGACCTCGCGCACGTGGGCCGAGCTCGTCGAGGTGAAGATCTTGATGACCTCGGGAATGATGGCGCCGGCCAGCGTGCCGCAGGTGATGATCGACGACAGCTTCCACCACATCGTGCCGTCACCCAGGTCCTTGATCAGCATGTACGACACGACATAGGTCAGTACGACCGAGACGATCGAGGTCAGCCACACGAGGATAGTCAGCGGGTGCTCGAAGTTCATGTGGTCGGCGTTGCTGTACTTGCTCTTGGCCGCGGCTTCGTTGACCAGGTAGGACACCGCCGAGGCGACGACCATCATGATGCGCATCGCGAACAGCCACACCATCAGCTGCACTTGCACCGTGGGGTTCGAAACGGCCAGCAGGATGAAGGTGATGAGCGCGACACCAGTGACGCCGTAGGTCTCGAAGCCGTCGGCCGAGGGACCGACCGAGTCACCCGCGTTGTCACCCGTACAGTCGG
>CALFYE010000114.1 GCA_937952145.1 uncultured Myxococcales bacterium | reverse complement strand
ATCTACACAGGCGAAGACACTCTTTCCCTACACGACGCTCTTCCGATCTGTTCGCCTTCGCCGTCACCGTCGTCGCCCTCGCGGCGTGCAGCTCTCCTGCGAGGCTCACGGGCCGCTGGGTGTTCCTCACCACGGGAGCGCCCGTCGCGGTCGGTCAGTGCGATCAGCCTGCACAGGGTGGCCCGCTGCATCTCATTCCGGGCTCACCCGCGCCGGGCGCGTGTCTCCCCGCGGCAGACTACGATCGCGCCTTCGGCGAGACGTGTCCGCACGAGAGCGAGGGAGCCTCACCGGGCATCGATTCGACCGTGCGCTGGTACTGTCACGGGCGCCTCACGGTGCGCGTGCGACTCGAAGCCTGCGAGCGCCGCGATCGGCTCCACCGCCACCAGCCGCCCCTCGCGCAGAAACCGGGCCACCATCTTGCGGTCCTTCGCCCACTTCGGGAGCAGCATCTTGATCGCGACGAAGTTCTGAAGTTCGAGATCGAACGCCCTGTAGACGACGCCGATGCCGCCACGCCCCAGCTCCTTCTCGATGCGATATCGACCGTCGAGAACATCGCCGGGCTTCAGGAGCCCTACTTCCTCGTCGATGTCATCTGCATCAGCCATCACTGGAACCTTGCGGCAAGGGCCTGCACGCTACGCTGATCGCCCCGTAAGAATTTTCCCACGGTACAACCCACACTGACAAGCGGCGTTCTTTCGGATGCTACGGATCTGCGGCTGATGTGGGTTGGTCTGCGCATGGCAGGGATGGACGCGACTCCAGGCGTCGCATGGTGAAGAACCCCCGCGTGGTGTTTTCCGTCGGCAGGCACGAGCGTGCGGGACTCGCGGCTTTGTGCCCTGGAATCCGCCTTCCGAGCGCGCGATAATGCTGCGGGGATCTGCGTGGCATGATGTGGAGCCGTTCGATTGCTGCGGTTGTCCTGCTGGCCAGCGGGGTCGCAGCAGAAGCGCGAGCCACAGACGATGAGCCCAAGCTGGCGTGCGTCCTTCGCCCCAGCGCGAGCGGACTCGACGAGCGCGAGCTGTCTCTAGTCGAAAGTGCGCTGAACGCCGCGCTGAAACGGCAGCAGGTGCTGCCCACCAGCCCACGCGAGCGGGACATGGTGGTCGAAAACGAGGGCCTTGAGCGATGCCAGGAAGCGACCTGTCTGGATCGAGTGGGTCGGTTGCTGCATGTGCAGTCCGTGGTGACGTATCAGCTCAGCGCCCGTGAGCCCGATGCGAAGCCACTCTCCCAAGGCCCCGACTACGAACCGCCGCCAGCAGGCTATCGCCCTCGTCGCTGGGACTTGGGGCTGACGTACTACAACGTGAGTGTCGGCGCGATCGGTGGCCGGAGCACCGCGGCCTGCATCTACTGCACGCTAGAGCAAGCCACCCTACGGCTGGCCGAGCTGCTGACCCAAGCCATAAACGAGGATGCCGCACGCGAGCGCGGTGAGCTGGACATTGCGACCACGCCCAGCGGCGCGACTGTTCTCGTCGATGGAATCGAGCTGGGCACCACGCCGTATCATCGCCAAGCCTATGCCGGACGCCACGAAGTCAGCCTACGTCTGGGCGGTTTCCAGTCTCGCAAAGTAGCCACGGCCGTGCAGCCGCAACAGACCGCCCGCCTGCAGATCACCTTGGCCCCAAGTCGCGACGAGCCTCAGGTGGCGTTGAGGCCAGCTCGCTATCCAAGGCCGGGCTGGCGTATGGCACTTGGCGGTACGCTGTTGGGCCTGGGGCTGGGCGGTATCGGCGGCGGCGTCTACGGCCTGACGATCGACGGGCTATGCTTGGCCAGCTCTGTCATTGATCAGCCGGTGTGCATCGGCTCGCTGGTGCCCGGCGCTGCGTTCACCATCGCGGGATCTGCCGCAGCACTGGCCGGCGTGCTGATGATCGCGATCCCCGGCCCACGCAGCCGACGCTAGGTCTGAGCAGGCATTCCGTGCGCGCAATGCAAGAATCTCCTCGCGCTCGAAACGGAAGACACTTGCTGATGTAATGTGAAGGTTCGGCAACGACGAGCCTCTCTGCCACCTCGCTCCTGCGCCGCTCCCGACGGGCAGGCTACGGAAACCTTGATACGTCAGGTACGGTGGGTGCGGAGCAGGCCCTTCACCGCCTGTTCTACATCGTCGTGCGTGACGTTGCGATCGGCGCCTGACTCGCGTAGGTCAGCCAGGATGCGCGACAGGGTCTCCATGGGGGGCTGCTGGCTGCGGCGTCCGAGGTTCAAGCGATAGGTCACGATCAGCATGGCTAGGTCGCAGTCGGCTGCGTCGCGGACGGGAGGTTTGGGCGATGTGACCTGCGCTGCGGACGATGTAGTCGGTGCGGGAGCTGGTGGTGCCACGATCGCCTTGCCAGGCTTTGGTGAGCCGGTGGGCTCGGCTGGAGCGGGGGCCGTTCCAGCGACCTTGTTGGCAGAGTCTTTCAGCCCCGGAGCGACATCCACGGCAAGGCCCAGCGCGCGCAGGGCTGGGAACCATGCCTTCGCCAACGCATCGGCCTCCCGTTCGATACGACGGAGCATCCTTGCGTTGACTTGCAGTGCCCGACACGCATCGTACTCGGTCAGCCGCAGTCGCTTTCGCTCCTTGGCCAGCCATGCGCCATCGAGTGGGCCACTGCGCGGAGTGGGTGGAGCAGTCGGTGTTGGCAGCGCAGTCGGCAGGCGCATCCCGAGCTGGCGGAGAGCGGACCACCAAGACCGCGGCAAGAGGACGCGCGGCTTTTCAAATCGCAGATAGGTCTCCCAGGACACACGCAATCCGAGCTGCACTGCACGGCGGCTGAGCCCCAGCCGGTCGCGCTCGGCGTTGAGCCACCGGCCATCGATCCGCGGGGCTGGGTCCAGAGCCCGCGCCGACATCAAGGCCACTGGCTTGGCCGCGACCGCCGCGGCAGCGCGTTTGGGAGTCTGTAAATTTTCGTGTGGTGTGGCCGGCACTGGGAATCCCAGCTTCTGCAGAACGGGCAACCAGTCCGGTCGCAGCGGGCGGTCCTTCATCTCGTACCGACACAGCTCGCTGGGGTTGGTCTGGAGGCGCTGGCTCAACTCGCGCTGCGTGATCTGCTTCTTCAGCCGCAGCGGGCGGAGCCACGCCCCTGACAACGGCTTGCCGAGCGATGGGTCTTGGGTCTTATCGGGTGGCGCGCTCGTGGTTCGCGCAGCTCGACGCTGCGGTTCTTTTGATACAGCCGCTGACTTCCGCGGAGGCTTCTCGCGAGTAGGTTTCTGCAGGGTCCGCGCTACATCCACCGAAAGGGCCGCAGCAGATCTCGTCAAGCCCAATGTGCGCAGCGCTGGCAACCACTCCGGAGGCAGAGGCCAGTTGTGTGTCTCGGTCACTTCCAGCAGAGACGGCGCAACGCGCAGCGCGGGAGCAATGGTGATGTAGGTCATCCCTCGCCCCTTGCGCTCGCGCCGAAGCCAGCGACCTGTGTAGCGCCGAGCCGTCAGCTGAAGCTTCATTCGATCTGACTTCCCATCGATCAACTCCAGCGCCACCAGCTTGGGCAGCCACCTTGACGGCAGCGGCATGTCGTTCGCCTCCAGGCGCTTCAGGCTGGACTTGGAAGTGGCGAGGGCCTCACTAAGCTGTCGCATGGACACATCGCGGGCCCGACGCTGCTCTTGCAGCCACTTTCCGCGGAGTAGCTCACCGCTCGAATGAGCGGCGACCGGCGAAGTTGTGGGCGTCGAAAGAGAAGTCTCTCCGGGCTCCGCTGCCTGCATCGCGGGGCTGGGTACATCGGACGGTGCTGTAGGCGCATCGATCGCGGGGCTTGGCTCCGCTGCGGCTTTGGGCTCCGGCGTGGGGGCAAGCACAAGATCGGGCCTAGGCACAGGCTCGGGCAGAACCCCGGGAACAGGCTGCTCGGACGGAAGGTCCGTCTCCACAGGCTGCATGAGGATCTCGGCCGGTGCGCTTTCGAGGAGCCCTAGCCCGCCTTCGACGGTCCTGTCGAACGGGTCCTCTGCGGACGACAACGCGGCCGAAATCGGCGCATAGACATCTGGAACCTGCGGTGCCGATTTCAGGGCGTCCATCACGAGCAAGTTCGAGGGAACCGGAAAGCCCAGCTTGGCCAGAGCGGCGAACCACTCCGATGGAACCAGCCGCTTGTTCATCTCCACCCGGCTCACCTGGCTCTCGGGCAGACCCAATCGTTCTGCGACCTGCCGCCGCCCAATCGCGATCCGTTCGCGTTCGCGGCGCAGCCAAACGCCATCTAGCACCGGCACCTCGGCTTCAGGATTCGCCGTCGAAGAATCATCACTCATCTGTTCACGCCTCCGTTACGCGAACGCCGCTGGGCGGTGATCGCAGCGCCGGTCCCCCCGGCAAGCCCTTAAGAACATCCTAAACCCGCATAGGGTACCGCGAATCGCCCGGTAGCGGCTTGGCGACTCCTGGGCGTTGAGTCGGCTGTCGTAGGCCATCCTACCGGACGCCCCCCCACCTCCGGCCGCGCGTGAATCGGAGGATTCAGAGTGGCTTCACACGCTAGCAGTGTCGCTGCCCATGGTTTCCCGTCGCGGCCCATCGCTTGCCAAGCGTGGCTCCCGTGTGGCCTCTGCTAAGTCCCTGGCAGGAGCGGAAGCGGCAGGCCGAGTCGGGTTCTGAGGACGTGAAATTGAGTTGCAAACTGCTCCATCTGCACCTCCGCCAGCGCCGCTTATGTTGATGTACCTGCTGGCTATGTAGCAGTCGCCGATAGGAGGACCGGTGTTACCAGACCCACGGGTTACTCTGCTGACATTCTTGCTGGCGTTTTGGTTGGCATTCCTACTGGCATCGTCGAGGACGGCATAGTTCAGATCAATTGGCTATCTATGCGAATCCGAATACCTATCACTTGGCAAACATTTTGCTATGAGTCTTATTTTTGCCGCCCAATGTGCCATCAGAAATGCCAACCAGAGCGCCAGTAAGATGCCCAATCTAGGCGGACGAACGCACGCCATGGAAGACATCCACAAAAATGGTGGATCGAATTGCCAAGCGTTTCTGGGCGTGACGGATCACATCCACAGCAGCATCGCGAACGTCATGCCCTACGTGACGCGCGACGCGTTCGCGTTCAGCAAAAAACAGAGTCATTTCCGATCGTTGAGAAGACGCAAGAAACCGCGTCACGCCGAACCCGAAAATTGGGTATGCAGTGTCGCCAGTGCGAAAAGCAGCTTCGGGTGGGTGCGCCGAGGGGAACCAAGTATTGCAGCGCAGCATGTCGATCGGCGGCGTATCGCGAACGGCAGCGCTGGGCCACGCAGCCAGGTGGCGGTGATGGCCAGGTTTCTGAAGAGACTCGTCGGGCCGCGCGCTTGCAAGCACGCACGCCACGCAAGGCGTATCAGCACGGAACGCGCGAACGTGCGCATGAGCCAGAACGTCCTCGCCGCATGGGTTGGCGTGTCGCCTTCGATGAGCAGGTGCTGGCTCAGGCCCCGGATGGGGCGGTCGGCTATCGCGTAGTGTTGCCGGGGCGCGATGAGTGGGATGCGCCGCGCGTCGTGCCTGACCCCAACGTGATGGGCTCGCCGTCGTTCTGGCGGCTGCGACCGTTCCAGCTGCCCGACGATATTCGGCTGCGGGCTGGGAAGCTGTATCGACTGCTGTGGGTGGATGCGCAGGGCGCGCTGGTTCCTC
>CALFYE010000113.1 GCA_937952145.1 uncultured Myxococcales bacterium | reverse complement strand
TGTCGGAGAGCTTGAGCGTCAAGGTCTCGCCCGTGCACTGGTCACAGAGATTACGCTCGGTGAGCGGCGAATGACGAACCGCATCAAACAGGGTCATCACGACGTAGTATGCGTCGGTACCGTTCTCCTGTAGCTGCGTAGTCAAAACAACCTGCGCCTTCTCTCGCGAGGCCAGCTGGTCTAGGCACTCCTGGTCGGTACAGCTGCGGTCCTGAGTGCTGAGCGTCGGGCGCGGGCTGACCTGCTCACCCGAACGGGCGAGATGGTCGCTCAGGTCCTTGGTCAAGCGCTGGTCGTGCTTACCAGCGCGGGACACACCGAGCAGTAAGATATTCTCGTCTGTGGTAGCTGACGCTACGTGTGGGACAGCTAGGGCACAGATCGTGGTAAAACACAGCAGGCGGAAACGGCGGGCCATTCGGTGAGCTCCCTAAAGCACTCTATTCGTTTTTTGGAGCTTATTTGACAGGGATTCAAAAGTTTTTTCCGTCGAGGAAAATCTTCGCAACCGTCGGAGAAGGCTGCGGATGGGTCTGCGGGTCGAGAAGTTTCTCGAAGGCACACAGACGGGCAACGGTGTTGTATCTGAAGATCTCCTCGGCGCTCATGACACACCTCGGGGGCGCCGCGCAGAAAGAAGTCGATCGATCCCCTTAGCCGAGAAGTCGGGCGCAGGAAAAACACTGTCGAGTGTGGCGCGCATCTCTCATTGCAGGCGTTCAAATTCATCGGTTTCTGCGGGGCTGATTCTTCCTTCACAGAGCTGCTGGATCAGCTCTCCGGGTCGGAGATTCTTCTGATCCCAATCTGGCGGCAGGCCGGACTGCGCCACCGCCGGGGCACGGAGAGATCGATGCCCGATTTCTGCCTCAGGCGCCGCCTCGATTTCCTCAGCCCCGACGGCGGCGCGTGCTTCCGCCACGTCTCGCTCGACCGCGCGCTGCTCAGCATGTGTCACGCCGTAAAGCGAGAACACGCGGTCGTTCATCTCAGCCTCGACGACCTCGATCTGGCGCGCAGCCAGGGTACGATCGCGATCAGCCCTTGCCTCGCTGAGCTCCCTGTACCCGGAGACGGCCCGCTCGGTGAGGGTGCCGAGGGCACCAAGGTCAGTCGCGTTCGACGGCAGCCTAATGGGCAGGAGATTGATGAAACGCGCTTCACAAGAGAACCAACCGCCCCTGAATGGCGATGAGAGCCCCGGGGGCCGCAGCATCCATTCCAGCAACGAGCTGTTGAGGATGGCCAACAGCGGAGCCGCAAGATCTGGACGCGCCGTCAGGAGGCCATACCCACCCGCGGCACCGCCTAGCAAGTAGAATTGACCCTCACCGTCGAAGGAGAAGGCCATCCTGTCGGCCAGGTCGGCAGTTAGGATTTTGGGAAGGGCCACCACGTCCAGAGCTTGGTTGCGCGAGTACTGATACCAGCCCGTACCCTTCCATCGGCCTCGCTCCCGCGCCTCCAGCGCCTTCTTGTTCTTCTTGAGGTAGTCCCACGTCCGCGGGTAGTCCTTCTCGAAGCGTGCGGCCGGGATCAACGCCGCCTTGCCATCGTGCAGCTCATAGGGGAAGAGGACCATCTTCCTCGGCGGCAGAGGCGCAAACCGTTTCATCTCACGCCCCTTGACGAGCGGGTGCAGCAGGTCGGCCTCCAGCTCGACCTCGGCATCGAGAGCCTTCGAGAAGGCTATGACGCGGTCGTCAGCGCTCCGGCGCTGATCCAGGACGTAAACGGGGTCGAGGCCGGTCTTGAGGCCCTGGAATACCCGAGGGCACACAGCCGGGTCGTTGAGGAACGGCCCCTCGCTGCGCAGGCGGTCGAACAGGGGGCGGAGGGCAGAGCGCACGCCGGGATACCAGGGGCCATCGCCAAGCTGTTCCCAGGTGACCGTATGCTCCCACATCGCGGGGGCCTTTTCGACACCTTGAGCGCGGAGCGTGGGGGGCGACACCCGACGATACCACAGCGACTGAGACGGCGTCTTCGTGAAGAGGGCGATGCAAGTGTACGTCGTCGGGTCTTCGAAGACCTGCTCGTGGGCGAAGTCGAACGTCTCTGCATAATGTTTCCCATCGAGCAGGAGACGCCGTAGGGGCGCACCGTAGGACGCCTGCCACCATTTCGTGGGCACGATGAAGCCGAACCTGCCGCCTTCGCGCAGCAGGGGCCGCGGGTTATCCGTTGACCCGCGAAGCACCCGCTCGATGAAGGCGGCGTAGATGTCGTAGTTGCCTTCGGCCGCGGTCTTGTAGAGCCGCTTGTACATCGCGACTTCGAGAGGGGCGAACTCGGTCAGCGCCTGCACACGGATGTACGGTGGGTTTCCGATCACCGCGTCGAAGCCGCCGTGGCCACCATCGCTGACTGCGCGCAGGATCTTGCCGAAGCCGCTGCCCTCGGACTCCCAATCGAACGCGTTGATCCGGCGCACCTCGTCTTCGGTCCAGTCGATTTGCGGGTCGAGATGTTGGCTGATGCTCAGCGAATTCCCGCACTGCAGGTTGCGCGCGAGGTCGGGGAGGTACTTGTCGGCCTTCCACATCTCCACAGTCCGCTGGAGCGCGATGGTCTCCTCGGCCTCATCCTCCAAGAGCTTGAGATACAGCGACATCTGCGCGACCTCGATGGCCTGGGGATCGAGGTCTACGCCGTAGATGCATTTCGAGAGGATTTCGCGCTTTTTCTGGAGCGTGAGCCGCAGGTTCCCATCGCGGTCGACATAGACGGCGTTCTTGTGCTTCTTCGCCAGGTCCTTTGCCTGCGCATAGAAGCGCAGGTGCCAGTCCATGAGGTACTGATAGGCGCCCAGGAGGAACGATCCTGATCCACACGCCGGATCGAGGATGCGCAGATCAAGCATCTTCTCCGGCTTGGCGCGCTCGACCAGGGGGTCGAGAACCCGGTGAACGATCGCATCCACGATGAACCGCGGCGTGTAATAGACGCCTCCTGAGTAACGGACCTCGGGCTTCTGCTCGACCTTAGCCCGGTGGCCACCATCGGTGACCCTGACCACGCTGCCCAGGAACCGCTCGTAGACCGCGCCGAGCATCTCGACGGGCATCACATCGAACTTATACTGCCCCTCGGGGAAGTAGAGGCTCGTGATGATGTCGACGAGAATCTTGTTGTCTTCGAACTTGGCCTCATCGGAGAGGGAGTGCGGGGCGAACAGGCCGCCATTGTACTGCGGGCCGAGGCGGTGGAAGAGGTCGATGAGATAGCGATAGAGCGGCTTCTTCTTGCTGTCGATTTCCCACCGCTCCATCGTCCTCCGGAGCGTGTGGGTGCGCTCGATCCCACGGTCCTCGGCGACGCGGGCGAACACGAGACGATCGATGAACCGCTGCACGGCCTCGGTCAGCTCGTAGCCGTCGCGGAAGTCGTTCCTGCGGGCCAGCTCTTGTGCCAGCTCCTCACGCCACCTCGTGAGCGCTTCTAGGAAGTCGTCGTCAACGGCTCGAGCACCGCGGGCCTTGAAGAGGTCACGCTCGATTTGCCCCCGCTGCCTCACCGTCGCCCCGAGTACAGAAGCCAGCAGCTTCTCGATGGAGCCGCCGAGTACGGCCTCGCGCGAGAAAGTGTCGAAGAGCAGATCGAACGTGTCGGCGTAGGCTTGATAGGTAAGCGACAGTGCCTCAATCCGGCCGAGGTTGGGCTTGTCCAGGTGCGGCTTGAAGGCGCCGTGGAAGCTGTACAACTCCTCGAAGTCGGTGAGCACACCGAGGGGGGCGCGTTGGCTCCAGACGTAGTTCTTGAGTTGGAAAGTGGCGTCTTTGTCCGCGGCGAGATCGTACGAGGGCTGCTTCGCCTCGACATAGAACTTCAACTCACCACTGGCATAGAAGCCGTAGTCGGGCCGCCTCCGGTTCCCTCTGCCGGCACGGTCCTCGACAATGACCTCCCGCTGAGCACCGATCCGGCGCTGCCCCTCCTTCACACCCCAGCCGAGCGCCTCAAAGAAGGGGTCGATGAAGCCGGCCCGGACCTTTGCCTCGTCATACTTCTTTGGGTCCTTGAAGACGACTTTGCCGTCGTCAAACTCCTTCACGAGCTGCGCAATCGCTTCCTTGGCCTTCGCCCTTTCCATGCGGGGCCAGTATTGCTGGCGGCGACAAGACAAGCAAGGGCAGCGGCGGCGCTCAGTTCGGGGAAGTGGATTCACATGGTGGGGCGTTGAGGCACTTGCTCGTCGCTCGGTGCAGCAGCTCATGCGCCTGCCTCGCGCCTGGCTCGCTGAGGTCGAGCCGATCGCCCGCGATCGTGCCTACTCCTCCCAAAATGTCGGCGGAGATATATATCACCCGCTTATCGCAAGCGCAGCGGGCCCGCGGGGTCGGGGTCAACACGCTCATCATCCGGTCGCTGGAGACCGCGACGATGCGCCCAGCCAAGAAGTCTGCATTTCCGCATCGCCAAGCGAGTGGACCTCCACAGCTACTTCGCTACGCAGCAGGTGGCCGCGCATGGTCTCGGGGCGCGCTCGGCATCTTGCCGCTCAACGCGGCCTGGCTGTGCGCAGTTCGCCACCGCGGGCCAAAATTAGGCCGAGCCGATTTCGCAGCGATGGACCAGCGCTTAATAGGTATTGCGATCCTGGAGCGTTGTATACGATCGTGCCCATATTATGACCAGACACCGCGACTTGCACCTCGCCTCGGCTCTTTTGATTGGTATTTCGCTGACGCTGAGCTGCTCAGCTTCGGGACTTGGGCCCCGGTGCGCAGAATACCTTGACGAAAATGGCTGCTGCTTCAAGGCTGCGGCTGGAAATCCCGCTGCGGTCAAGGCTTGCCAGGAGCTGGCGGCGCGGTACGCAGGCTCGCCATCGCGCGCGATGGACGAACAGAGCTGCAAGGAGGCCCAGCAGAGCGCGATCGCGGCGCGCCTATGCGGCAGCGCAACGGACGGACAGGAACCCTCGCCCGCTTGCGCGCGGTATCTGACCTGTATCGCCAAGGCGGCTCCGGAGGCATTGCCGGCGGCGCGTAAATCTTACGGGCCGGCGAGTCCCTGTTGGAGCTCGGCGTCCGCGGCGGTCACCTGTACCACGTCCTGTCTGGAGGCCCTGGACCGCCAGCGCTGGGCTTCCCCTTCGATTCCCGAGTGCGCCGTCTGCGCCACGAGCACCGACTGTTGGAGCGCGCGACCGATCTGCGACCCGGTGAGCAAGACCTGCGTCGCCTGTACCCAGGATGCAGAGTGTTCCGTCGGGCTCTGCGTCGGCGCCAAGTGCATACCAGGGTGCCGTATCGAAGGCATATACGTAGCGCCCCAAGCAGCCAATCCGCTAAACTCCTGCCAGAACTGTCAACCGGCCAAGACGATGGCGACATGGAGTGATGTACCCACGGGAACCGAGTGCGCCGCCGGCTCGGTTTGCGCCGGCAGCTGCCAGCCGGGCTGCCATATCGATGGAGTGTTTCGTGCCCCCGACACCATCGATCCGAGCAGTTCCTGCCGCAAGTGCGATCCTGCGCTGCATACGGGGGGCTGGAGCAATCTTGCCGACGGCACCGGCTGCGGCGGCGGTATGTTCTGCCTGGGCGGGCTTTGTGGTGGGATCAAGTTCGCCCCGTAGTTCACCTGTATGACGATGATGCAGGGTCCCGCCAAGCGCAGACAAGACCGGACGCACACGCTCGCTGACCTCTACCGGACCGCCGATGAGGTAGATCAGGGCGCCGGCCTCCGCCTGCGGCAGCGAGCCGAGCACCGGGTCATCCAAAAACTCCGCTCCGGTTTCCCGGATCTTCATTCCCAGAGTCGTAACCCAGGACGGCGACAGCGTGCTGCTCTCGATGGCTACGGCGCCGGGCCGCAGCGCCGCAGCGGCCCTCTCCGCACCGAGCCAGACCGCGCACGACGCCGCATCATCTGAGACCATGGAGATGATAAGCTCCGCGCCGGCGGCGGCGACGGCCGGGCTGGCGGCCGCGGTGAGCAGCGACGCGAGCCCCGGCGGCCCCCCGGACCGATTGTAGACCACCACGTCGTGACCTGCGCCGTGCAGCCGGACGGCCATCCGCCGCCCCATCGCACCAAGACCAAGAAAGGCGATTCGGCTGATGAGCGACTCCGTTCCTTTTCAGCGATATTTCGCCATGACTTTCGACGGCTAGCGGTTGCGCGGCGCAATCCAGCCCAGGGTCGGATCGGCCATGAAGGATTCCTTGGGCGTGTGGGCCAGGTGGTTGACGTAGAGCCCTGGCCCGCCCGCTAGACCCGCGCGGATGCGAAGATGTGAGCGAGCTGATATAATGGCACCATGACGGATCTCTACCCCGAGCCGCTTAGGGGCCATGGTGCACAGGTTGAGTGGGATGTTGCCGATGCCGCACCAGCGCTTTTTGCGCGCTTGCTGCAGGACGCGCCCTGGGTCGCAGAAGAGCTTGTCCGCTACCGCGCCGCGGTGCCTGCCGCCACCACGTGCGAGCCGTTCGCGACGGACACCTACTTCCGTCCCGCCTTGCACCTGCGCTGTTTTTATCGCCGGGGCCCTGGGTCGGGTGTGATCCCGATCAAGGGGACCGAGGTGGTGGCGGACGACGTGCTGCCGACTATGGCGAATCTACGTACATTGCGCCATAAGGCGACCCTGCTGAGCGCCTTGGAGCACTTTGCCGTCCGCGAGCACAAGGTTCCCTGGGCGCTCTTGCGCAGCGAGGCGTTTAGCGAGGCGACGGCGGCGGCGCAATTTCAGGGTGCGCACCTTCACCACTACGGGACCCTGGCGCGCGCGCCCGTTCCCCTTTTGATCTATGCATGGCCAAAGGAAGTTGCCGAGCAGCACTGCGAGCGGCTCGGCGGCCTCGTGTCCGATTACGCTGCCCAGAGC
>CALFYE010000112.1 GCA_937952145.1 uncultured Myxococcales bacterium | reverse complement strand
CGTCGACGCGACGTTCGCGACGCCGCTCCTGCAGAAGCCGCTCGAGCTCGGCGCCGACATCGTCGTGCACTCGGCGACGAAGTACCTCGCGGGGCACAGCGACGTGATCGGCGGCGTCGTGGAGCAGCACGCGGACGGCCCGACGTGCGTCGTCGGTGAGCAGGCGGCCGCTGTTCGATTCCCAGACGCGTGCCCTCCAGTCATCACCCACGGTGACGATGCGCTGCCCATTGCGGCTCCACTGTGCAGTGAGAGCTGCGTATCCGCCATGCTGTAGCGTCCGCAGCGGCTGCCCACTGATCGCGTCCCATACTCGCGCGGTACTGTCGCGACTCGCCGTGACAAGGCGTCCTCCATCGTGGCTCCACGACACGTGCTGAACAGCGGCGCGGTGTCCCCTGAGCACTCGCAGCAGCTGACCGCTCTGGGCATCCCAGACGATTGTGGTCCCGTCTCCACTAGCGGTGGCGATGCGCTGGCCATCTGGACTCCAATCGGCATAGAGAATCTCGCCCGCAGGCCTCTTAAGCTCAGCGCGCAAGCGCCCGGTTTCTGCACTCCAAATGCGCGCGGTTTTGTCTGCGCTTGTGGTGGCGATGTGGCCGCCATCAGGACTCCAGGCGGCATGCGTGACGTCCGCTTGGTGTCCGCTCAGCACGTGCAAGAGCTGCCCGCTTTCGCCGTCCCACACACGGGCCGTCTTATCCTGGCTGGCGGTGATGATGCGCCGCCCATCGGGGCTCCACGCGACGTCGTGCACTGCAGCTTCGTGTCCCCACAAGACGGCATGTGGCGCGCCCGCGCTGTATCGAGCGCTCTGTATTAGGTCAGGCAGCGCAGCATCGGTACTTCCTTCAGCCAAGGCGCGATGCAGCCACAGCAGAGCCGCGCTCGGTTCTTTGCTCTCAAACAGCAGCGCTCGGCCGTGATCGACAAAGGGCATGAGGAGCTGCTGGCGGAGCTCTTCTTTGCTCTTCTGGATAACCTCTTTGTCTTTCCGTAGCTGGGCCGCCGTCCGTAGCTCGCGCAGCAGCCACAGGCTAAGACCAGCGACCATCAGCAGCAGCGCGCACACGCCGCTGCCCCACAGACTGAAGAACAGCCGCTGGCTCTTGCGGATGAAGGCGGTTTCAGCGCGGCTGAAGCGGTGCGGCGATCGGCGCAGCACCTGCGCAGCCTGTGCTCGGCGCGTGTCGAAGGTCCAAAGCTGCCCCCCTGCTTCATAGCCACGCTGAGCCGCACCCACGCTGTGCTGCAGGGCATAGGCGCTGTCCTCACCAATCCACTTGTGCAGGCGAGCCCAGTCCGTTGCCAGCTTGTCGTGCGCGAGCTCAATGAAGGGCTGCCCCTGCGCATCGCTAGCGCTCACCAGCAGCCGCTCGGCGATCAGGCACTCCTTGATGCGCTCGACTCGCGCCTGCTCGCTTGGCTCGGCAAAGACCAGCTCAGACTCGGGAACGCAGCGGCGTACCAGCTCCCCCGGGACCACTAGGCGCAGCAGTAGATGGCGGAAGCTAGCCTGCTCGGCTTCATCGGTGTAGCTGTCGAAGAGGGCTTCGGCGCGACGACTCAGCGCACTGCTTACCCCACCGAGCCGTTGGTAGTCAGCCTCTGCCAGTGTGCGATCCTGAGGGCGCTGAAGCGCCGCGCGGTACATCTCGGACAGGGCCAGGGACAAGAGCGGCAGCGGCGCCGGTGTATTCACTACATCGTCGAGCAGCGAGTCGACAGTCTTCGGCGGATCGAAGTACAGGACGCGATCGCTCGCCGGCAGCTCGATGATGTCGCGCAGCTCGTGTCGTTCGGGTCGTCTAATCGGGAACAGCGTGATCGAGAGCGCAGTGAGCAGACCGTGGAAGCGCGGCTCGGCATCGCTGCGCAGCGTCATCAGCACACAGACACTCGATCCGCCGGCGTGTAGAACTTCGGAAAGTCCGCGCTCAAAAGAAGCCATGGATGAGCCGAGCGGGACTAGCTCTTCGAGCGGATCGACAAGCAGGCATAGTCGAATATCGGGGTGCTGTGCTCGGTGCTGCTCGATGGCCAGCGGCAGAGAGATGCAGCCCGTCACAAGCTCAGCTGCCCATTTTCGAAACAGTGAATCGGTATCGGGTCCTGGAAGCTTGCAGGTCAGCACGCGCCAGCGCTGCTTGCGATCGGCGACAAGCTGCGGCAGAAGACCGGCGCGGACCAGGCTCGACTTGCCGCTGCCCGAAGCCCCAGAGATGACCAGTGCGCAGCACGTCGCCAGCCGCTGCTGCAGCGCAGCGATATCGGCATCGCGCCCAAAGAACAGAGCGGCATCCTGCTCGCGATAGCTCTGCAGGCCGCGGTAGGGGTTGTTCTTCTCGCGCAGCTCCAGTGCGCTCGGCAGGACGGGCTTCCGGCCTGGTACCTCGAACAGAAACTGACCTTTGTCGCGGCCGCTGATCGACCAGATCTGCGGCTTCTGCAGGGCTTGCGCCTGTGGGCTCTGCGCGCTCTCGCCCCGGCGGAATGCCGCTTCGAGGGCGACATATAGCTCGCTCGCCAGGATGACCCCGTCGCCGCGTTGACCAGCGACCGGCAGATCGGTGACGTCCACCGCATCCCCAAGGGCACTGCACAGCGCCTGTGCAAACGGCGAATTCTTGCCTGGTTCCCCACGAACGCCAGGCAGCTTACTGGGCAGGAAGTCGGCTGCCTTCTCGTCGGCCGCCGCCGATGTGATGACCTGCCAGGCGGGATCACGCAGGTAGCGCTCATAGCGTTCCCGGTACAGCTTGGCGTGACGCACGACGACATTCCGATGCTGCGACCAGCGGAAGGCGCCCGCGAAGCAGCAGTCCAAAAGCAGCAGCAGATGGCGACAACGGAGCCCATCGAGTAGAGCCTGTAGCTCGGTCATGGGCAGGTAGGTCGATGCGTCTTTCAGATCAGCATCCTGCAGCAACAGATAGCCTTGCGGCCCGGGCACGTCCTCGCGCAGCTCTTCGGTCAGGCCATGCCCTGCGAAGTACAAGATGAAGCGGTCGCGCTCATCGAGCGACTGCGCTAGCTGCTCCAGACGCTCATGCAGGGTCTTGCATGTCGCTTGCTCATCGCGGACTAGCTCGACCTCGTATCCGTGGCGTTCACGCAGTACCCGCCCCACACTTTCGACGTCGCGGACAGCATTGAGCAGGGGCGGCACACCGCGCTCATAGCGATCGATGCCGATGAGCAGTGCGACGCGGCGCCCAGC
Source organism: uncultured Myxococcales bacterium (assembly GCA_937952145.1). GTDB lineage: Bacteria > Myxococcota_A > Polyangia > Palsa-1104 > JAEUJZ01 > JAEUJZ01. The sequence goes on along the minus strand of CALFYE010000112.1, from coordinate 26,662 downwards.
GCCTTCTTTATCGCAGACGTTCTCGGACATGCCCCGGTCCATCAGCGCAGAAGAGATGTAGCGGGCGCCAATACAGCCCTAACGTGGGGGTCCTGAAGAGGTCAGCAGCGACATGTAGAGCCCCCAATCCCAGATCCGATTCGGGCAGTCCTCGTGCGTGGTTTTTGCGGCTTCGCAGTGACCCTTGATGTGGGCGCGATCGATCGGAATGCCATGCTGCTGACACAGGAAGCGCACTAGGCGGGCCGAGGCTTGGTACTGCGCCGGCGTGACCGGCAGGCCAGGATCATCACGACCAAGCTCGCGTGGTGAGCGCGCGCAGTGCTCAATGCCGATGCTGGTGTTATTCGCGCTGGTCGCGTGCCAAGCAATGTCGCGATGACGCACCATCTGAACCACTTGGCCGTCCTGCCCGACGATGTAGTGGGCGCTGGCCTGTAGCCCTGGCTTCTGAAAGTGACCAATCGGGCCCGCGATCTTTTCGCGCCCATCCGTGATGTGAATCACGATCTGGCTCACGCTGCGCGGCGTCGAGCTGGTCCAGCGTCGATAGTTCGAGGCGGCGGCCGGAGCGAAAAAGGAAGCCTCGGGATACTCCGGTAGCTCGCTGCTGATCGTGATGTCGCGAGTGTTCTCCGTGCGATCAGGCTGCATCTCACGAATGGTGTCCCGCGAGATCTCAAAGCCATCGGGATCGGCCAGCGGCTGCGGGTTTGTCGCCGGCAGCGATGCCGCCGCCCCCGTCGCGGGCGACGCTTCCGTCGAGCCAGGACGATACATAAACAGCGGCACGGTCACGGTCTCGAAGCTCTCAGAGAATCCGGTTCGCACCGTGACATTGCGGGTGCCGTTCAGCATGCCCGCTAGCAAGTCACTGATCGCTGAGTCCTCTAGATCACGCTGCCCTGCCAGCACGCCGGCCTTTCGCAGATCATCAGTCGCCGAGCGCTGACTGAGTGCCGCGCCGAGATCGACGGGCCGCAAGGTCGCGATCAGCTTGAGGTAGCCCGTACCTCCGACTCGCGCCGGCGAGCTTGCGCTGCCCGGCCACGGGAAGTCAGAAGGAAGTTCGATCTTCAGCTCAGCACCATCTGTCGCGCCGAAGCGGAACGTGCGCTGCGGGGGCCACTCTTCCCAGCGCGTCTCCGTAGGGAACAAGAGCTCGATGCCGCCATCCATGCCGATGTAGAACAGGAAGGGATAGATCGGCTGCGACGCACCATTGCGGATCTGCACGGCAAAGCGTGTCCCATCGGGCAGAGCGATCTGACCCGATTCATCGGGTGCGACTGGGCACCACTTCCCATCGCGCTGGGTCAGCACTTCGCAGGTCACGGCGCCGCGAAGCCTGTTGCTTGCGCTGGTGTTTTCGAGCAGTAGCAGCGCGCGCTTGCGGGCCAGCTTGCCCAGGGCCAGCCCTAGCTGGGCCGCGGCCTGCGGTGCATCGATCTGGGTCAGCGGCAACATGAGCTGGCCATCGCGGGCCACCACCGCCCACACCGGCTTCACCAGCGCCCCAAGCTGCGGTACCGGGTCGTGGGCCGTGGCGTTGCCGCGCGCGCTCACTGCATAGATGCGAGCCTGTGCTGAGCCATCGTTGGCAACGCGTACATTCGTGCATCGGGCCAGCTCAGCGGAGAGCGCGTCGTGGGCCGGCGCAAGCTCTGGCGCGCAGGGTACGAGCTCAACGATCAGGCCCGGATCCCCAAGGGCATGCCGCAGCTCTTTGGCATAGGTCGCTGCCGCAATGGCGCCTGGTCGGCACTCTTCCAGGATGCGCGCACTGGCTGTCGTGACGGCGACGCGCTCGATCTCGATCACACCAAGCTGCCGATCTGGGGTGAGCCCATCCGGCGAAGCAAACACGGCATAGGACGAACCTATCGTTGCGCCCTGCAGCAGGCCGGCGTTCAGCACCACGCGCTGATCGGTACGCGAGGCCACCTCGACTACATCGATCGCTGGCAGCTGTTCGGTACCAAACACCGCGCGATCGAGATCGCCGTCGGCCTGTGGGTGCTGCGAGGGATAGGCTTGGGTCACCCGCCGCGACACCCGCTCGAACAGCGTGCGAATGGACAGGGGACCGCTGGCGGCCGCTAGCTCGCGCTGCAGGAAGTAGCTAAGCGCACCTTGGTGTAGCACGCCATCGGGCAGCGACTCCGTGTGCTCATGCGACACTTCCTCGTCGCGACAGCCGCTGATATAGGCATGGCCGAAGCGCGCCGCCTTGTTCTTGGACACATCGCGAGTGCGCTGTGCGCTAGCTGCTGTCCCGACGCGCAGATCCGGCGGCAGACCGCGGGTCCTGGCACCAAAGACATCCCGCATGCCAGTGCCCGAGTGACAGCAGTCGAAGATCACGGTCAGGTAGGGAGTCTTGGCGCGGATCTGCGCAAACACCAGCGCCAGCTCATCATCGAGAATGTCGCGATTTGGCAGGGCACCACGTCCGCTGTCGGCAGCCACCAGGGTCTCGCTGAGCCCGTCGACCTCGCTGCCATCAAGAGCCGGGATCTGGCTGCCGTGCCCTGAGTAGTGCACGACCACCACGTCATCGGGCTGGGTGCGCTGGGCCAGCCCAGCCAGCTCGGCGAGGATGCGCTCGCGCGTCGCCTGTTCATTGAGCAGAACCACGAGATCTTCCCGCGCGAACTGAAAGCGGTCGCAGAGGATTCGCGCCAAGTTGACGACGTCCTGCACGCAGCCGGACAGGTTGGCGCCGGGAATCATCGGGTACTGATCGATACCCATCAGCAGGCCGCGGTGCGTGGGCTGAGGTTTGCGAGTCTCGGTGCTCATGATCTGGTCTCCTGTCCGTTGCTAGGCGGTCATCTCGAAGTGAAGGACGCCATCGGGAATGGGCGCAGCCGCGCCGTGGTCGGTGAAGCGGAAGACGTCAGCGCTGGCGATGCGCAGGTCTGCCGTCAGATCGACGCAGGCAAAGCTGGTCAAGCGTCTTCTGGCGCGGGACTGGCACCTGGGAACGAAAGATCATGCGTCCCCTGCGCCTGATCCACGACATTCCAGCCGTCGTAGCGGTTGCCATGATCGATCAGCAGCAGCCCGCGCACCCACGCGCGATCGTCATCCTGGAAGTCCACGCTGCCAGGCCCCAGTCGCTCTAGTAGAAGTCGGCGTGGTCCGGGCAGGGATAGCTCGATGTCGTGATTGCCCAGAAAGAGGCTAAGTGGCGCGCCGGCCTGCACATGCGCGGCCAGCGCATCCCAGATCTCTTTGGTGTCAGCCAAGATGCACGAGAGCTTGCGCAGCGCCTCGCCCTCGTCGGTGGTGGGCGCGGTGAACGGTGTCTCGGCAAGAAAGTCGACAAGATCGCCAGCCAGGACCAAGTGCGCTGTCTGATCGGCGCTGTGCTGGCTGGTCACCCGGCGGATGAAGGCCGCCAGGCAGGCCTGTCCGGCTGGCGGCACCATCTGAAACCCTGGCTCGCCCCCCTGGTGCAGGTCTGAGATCACAAACACGCGCTCGCTCATCGCGGCTCCGTTCCGTTGGGGTGTCGGCACTGCAAGCCAGACCAAGCTGCCCAGTTCCGAACAGCACGGAGCCGGCTGCGAGTCGGCTGCACGATGCCTTGTGCATGGTGCATGCCACGTAGGCTCCGCAGGGCTGGGTCGCGGCGGCAATGCGAACGCCTTGCCGAGGAGCAGCACAGCTCCCGACTGCTGTACCAAGGAGAGTGCTGCCAGCCAATAAGCGAAGGCTGAGCAGCTTGCGCCCGCCTGGGAGTGCAGAAGCTGCACTGCAGTGCATGCACTGCACCCCCAGCGATCAATTCGATGCGTATCGCCGAGGCTGCATCGCTGCCGAGCAGCCGGCCTGACCCCGGAATGCGGCTTGCTCGGCTCTTCTGGGCAGGTCGCACTGATCGGAGAAACGAGGATGAGCAACCCCAATTTCTGTGCCCGCGGCCCTAGCGAGAGGGCCCCTGGAAGCTCGGGACCGAGCGCGCTCGCGTCGATAGCTCCGCATGCCTGCGGGGCGCCGACGCCTCCGTCACGGAGGCTATCGTGATGTCGCAGCCCTCTGGATCGGATGTGCAGACAGCGCACGCCGGGGGCTCCGCGACTTCACAGGGCAGCCTGCCCGTTGCGAATGCGGGCCCCTTGCCCCTGCCGCGGCGGTTTGCGCAGACGCTCGCCCGACTTAAGCGGACGCCCAGCGCAGCGGCTTACTTTCTGGGGGCAAGTCCACTTTCCATCGGGCTACCGCTCGTCGTGCTGCTCGGCTTTGTCTCGCTGACCGCCCACAACCCGCGCGTGTTCTCGCAGCAGCTGCTCGACCTGCGCTTGCCGTCGGAAGAAGCGATTCCCGCGGCAATCCCCGCGCAGGCCATCAACCCCAAAGATCCCACCTGGCTGTTTCGCTATGGCAACACCGGAACCGAGTTTCTGTGGGGCATTCCCTACTGGGTCTTTCGCGTGATGCCGCGCATCTTCGATGAAGAGTTCAAGGGCCAAGGGTATGAGCACTTTGGCTTCGGCGAAGACAGCCACGACTATTACTTCCGACGCCCGGTTGGCCGCGGCCTGGTGCTGAGCGATGCGACGCTGCACCTACCGGGGTACGAGATCACCGCCAGCATCAAGCGGGTCGCGATCAACTGCTCGGGCTGTCACCGCGGCGAGTATCAAGACGAGCAGGGGCGCAGCCACTTCATCGATGGCATGCCGAATCACACCGCCGACCTGCAGGGCTTCAAGCGGTTCTTCACCCAGGGCTTCAAGGACTCGCGCTTTACACCCGAGCGGGTGATTGCCGAGATCAATCAGGTCCTGATCCAGGAAGAGCACCGCCCACCACTGACTCGGTACGAACAGCTGATCTACGTCCTGATTGTGCAAGGGCTCAAGCGATCGTCGGAGCTATTGCCTGAGCTTGCCCCCGACAACGCATGGATGAACAAGCGGGCCGAGAACGGCCCTGGTCGCATCGATGCATTCAATGCCTTCAAGTTCGAGATCATCGGCGTCCCCGACGACAACAGTGCGGCGCAGGTCGATTTTCCATCGATCTGGAATCAGCGGCGAGAGCTGCGCAGCTGGCATCACTACGATGGCAACACCGATGACTCGCGGGCCCGCAACTTCGGCTCGCTCCTAGGGGTCGGGGGCATGTTCCTGTCGATCCCCAAGGGGCAGGTGCTGGCGATGGGCGAGTGGCTGGATGGGCTGCCCTCGCCGGCCTACCCGTTCGATTCGCCGGAGCCCGCCCGCGTGGCGCGTGGGCTGCTGTCGTTCCGCACCCACTGCGCAGCCTGCCACGGACTTTATGACCGCAGCAGTAACCGCGTTACTGAAGTGGAAAACAGCCGCTACATGCAGGTCGATCCCAAGGTGGGCACCGATCCCGAGCGACTCAAGGCCTTTGCGCCTGGGGTGGCGGCGGCGCTCAATGACTTCGGCGAGCGGCGAGCCCTGTGGCGCAAGGATGCCTTTCGCTCGACCGGCGCCTATCTGGCGGGACCGCTCGACGGAATCTGGGCCCGGGCCCCGTACCTGCACAATGGCTCAGTGCCCAGCCTCGCCGTCCTGCTGCAGTCGCCGCAAGAGCGCCCGAAGGCTTTTTATCGCGGCAGCCGCCACTACGACACCGTGCGGCTGGGATGGCGGTGCGAGCAACCGCAAGAGGCGGGCCGCAGTCTGTTCCTGTATCGCACGGTCGATGAGCGTGGCCAGCCGATCCCCGGCAACAGCAACGCCGGCCACCCTTACTCAGTCCCCGTCGAAGAACAAGCCGATCTCATCGAGTACTTAAAGACCCTATAGGAGGCCGAGATGTTCGCTCTGCTAGAGACGGCGATTGCATTTTCAGCGGCGATGCTCGCGGTCAGCCTGTTTATCAGTGCGGCGGTGCAGTGGATCGCCGGCCTGGGTCGCTATCGCGCCACCACGCTCGCCGACATGCTGCGCTCCCTGATCCATGGCTTTCGCGTGTTCCATAACGATGCCGAAGCCGTCGCCGCGGATCAGCCCGAGGCAACCCCGGCTCAGAAGCAAGCCTGCCGCGACTGCGAGATGACGTTTGTAAACGACGTGCTCAGCGATCCGGTGCTGCACGCTCGCGACACCAAGCTGGCTTATCAGGACAACCCGGCGGCCCTGGCGCGGCAGATCGACTATATCGACGAGCAGGATCTGGTGGCCCTGGCTTACAACATCGCGACCAACCCGGCGCACTCGCCGCCGGCCCAGCGCGGTCAGGCCGGCAGCCGCAGCATTGATGACCTGTCGCCCGTCATCCCCATCGTCGAGGCGGCTCGCTCGCCGACGCGCATCCGCGAGATCGTTGCCCATGCCGACACCCCGGGTGCGAACCTCTTTCTGCCGGTGGCTTGGGTGGGGGGCTCGGCCGAAGCGCCAAAGGAGTACGCCACCACTGCCAACTTCGCAGCCTATGTCGGACGCTGGTTTTCTACCGTTGAAGGCACGGCGGCGCAGCGCTACAAGTCCCTGATCCGACGGCTGACATTTGTGGTCGCGGCGCTGGCTGTGGTCCTGTTCAACATCGACAGCGTGCATCTGCTCTCGGATCTTCACCGCAGCACCACAGCCCGCGCCGCCATCGTCGGGCGCATCGATGACCTGCAGACGGTCGCCGCGCGCATCGCCGGCCCAGAGTCCCCGCCGCTTGCCGAGGACGCATCGCTGCCAGCAAGCCATAGCAAGGCCCTGCTCCTTGACATGCAGAAGTCCTTGGCGCTGCTCTCCGAGTCCGGTCTGTCGCTCGGCTGGAAAGACAGCTGGATCGTCAAGCGGGTCTGCGCTTATCGCGGGCTCTGTGCCGATCCCCAGCCTCCGTCGTTGGGTCAGCTGACGCTCGATGGGCTGGGCTGGCTGGGAGGTCTGCTGTTTACCTGCGTGCTGCTCTCGCTGGGGGCGCCGTTCTGGCTGAATACGCTGGCACGCCTGATCAACCTCAAGAACGAAGTGCAGCAGCGCAAAGAGAGCGAAGCCAGCAAGGACATAAGCAGCGACAGTTCCTTCCGGCCCATGGCCCGCGGTCTGCCCACGCCGAGACCCGCCGGAACCAGCCCGCAGCGAGCGACCTAGTACACCGGGAGGAGTCAGCTGTTGCGGAAGCTACTGGGCCTTGCTGCATGCCTGTTTTTGGGCGCTGTCGTCATGTCTCTGCTGTTCTGGCATCGCTACATCCGCGAGGCGCCTCCCGAGCGCTCTCCCGACGGGCTTACTCACTTCAAGTGCGGCGCCTATGGATCCGAAAAAACTGGCATGCCGTATCCCATCTGGAAGGTGCTGCCTTCTCTTTTCGAGCCAGGTCGCCGAAGCGTTTCAGCGTCTAGGTGTGGGGCGACCGTGGCACATCACGCACTACCGCAGCACGAACGGTTATCTGAAGGTCTGGACCGACGGCATCTGGGCGCGCGCGCCCTATCTGCTTGCGCGAATCGCGAGCCCTTTCGCGGGGTTGCCAGCCTCGGGGCGGCCGGCTGTTTTCGTAGTTCTTCGGATGCTAACATCGGGCCTCGTGTCGGATGAGGTTCTGGCCCTAGCGGTTCTGCGATACGCAGCGGAGCGTGGCCTGCTACCTGCCGAGGTCCTGGCGCAGGTCAGCGTCGCTCGCCCAACCCCGACGAGCCCAGCGTCGACAAGCAGCGCACCGGGGCCTTCTGCCGCAGCGCTGCTGAGCGAGCTTCTGGCGCAGCAGAAGCTGACGCTGGCTGAGGTACGGGCGGTGCAAGAGCGCGTGAGTGCAGCCTGGGTCACCCAGGAAGGTACCCTCGACGGCTCAGCCCCTGGGGCCGACGCTCCGCCGTCGGTGCGTCTGCCCACCGCCCCCGAGCGCTATCAGATCGAGGGCCTCATCGGACAGGGCGGCATGGGGCAGGTGTACAAGGCCCACGATCGCAAGCTCGGTCGCCTGGTCGCGCTCAAGTTCCTACACATCACCGACGACACCCGCGCACGCCGCCTGTTCCGAGAAGCCAGAGCGCAGGCGCGCATCAAGCACCCCCACGTCTGCCAGGTCTATGACGTCGGCCAGCAGGACGGTCAGCTTTACATCGCGATGGAATACCATCCCGGCGAGTCGCTACGAGCACTGCGGACCACGCTGCGACTGGAAGAAAAAGTCCTGCTGATCAAGCAAGTGGCCGACGCCCTGCAAGCCGCGCATAGCCTGGGCATCATCCACCGCGATGTGAAGTCATCGAACATCCTGGCGCAGCGCAGCGATGGCGAAGGCTGGCACGCGGTGCTGCTGGACTTTGGTCTAGCGCACGATCTGGAAGCAGCCGAGCAGCTGACAGGAAGCGGGGCGCTGATGGGCACGCCCGCCTATATGTCGCCCGAGCAGCTTCGCGGGGATCGGCAGCAGATCGATCGCCGCAGCGATGTCTACGCCGTGGGCGTGGTGCTGTATGAGCTGATCACGGGGGCGCCGCCGTTTGTCGGCGATGCCCAGCTGATCGCGTGGCGAACCCTGCACGAAGAGGTCGCGCCACCGCGGCGGACCCACGCCAGCGTCCCGCTGGATCTAGAGACCATCGTGATGACCTGCCTGCAGAAAGAGGCACGCCATCGCTATCAGTCCGCGCAGGCTCTGTCCGATGATCTGGGTCGCTTCCTCGCCGGCGAACCGATCATCGCGCGCCGCGAGTCCGCGCTGCTGCGGGCCCGCCGCTTTGCACGACGGCACGTTGCCGCGCTGGGAATTTCCGCCCTGCTGCTGGCCAGCGGCGCGGGTCTTTTGGGGGTGTCGATCCGCGAGCAGCACCAGGCGGATCAGCGAGCCCGCCTAGCGCAGTGGCTGGGGCGCGAGGTCGAGCTAAACGACATGTTCCTGCGCATGGCCTACGCGCTGCCGCTGCACGACGTGCGACAGGAAGAAGCGATCGTGCGCACGCGGGTTGCCGCGATCGAGCGGCAGCTTCCCAGCATGCCGCGCAGCGAGGTCGCCCTGGCCCACTACGCTATCGGGCGATCGCTTCTGATGCTGCGTGACTACGAATCGGCGATTGCTCACCTGCAGGCAGCGCGCGCCGCCGGCGACGGCAGTCCCGAGCTAGCGCAGCTACTCGGCCGGGCCCTGGTCGAGCGCTACCAGCAGGTGCAGGGCGAGTTCAGTGGCTGGCTCAGCGACGACTGGATCGAAGAGCGGCTGACGCGCCTGCGCGAGCAGTATCTGGTCCCGGCGCGACAGCTTCTCGAAAGCGGGCAGACGGCGCAGGCCAGCGAGTCGCTGCTGAACCGCGCCCTGCTTGCCCTGCTCCGCGACGAGTACCAAAACGCCCTGCAGCTGGCATCGCAGGTCATCGCCAACGAGTCCTGGCGGTCCGAAGCCAAGAAGCTGATCGGCGATGTCCACGCCGCCGCATCGGCCCAGCATCGCAAAAGCGGCCAACACCCGCAGGCCCTCGCCGCCCTAACCCAGGCCCAGGAGCACTACCAGGCGGCCCTGCGCATGGCGCGAAGTGATCCGGCCTACTTCTATGGCGCCGCGAAATTGTATTTAAATCAACTCAGTCTGGAACTTTATCTTGGCAAATCGCCAATAGCCACACATGAACAATTGCTCAAATTGAGTCAAGAACTGCAGCAATTGCAACCTGACTCCATTGATGCCCGCAGTGTGCGACTGACGGCTGCCCTGATTATGATTCGATATCATTCGGATCGGCGCGAGCCCTTTGAACATATTGAATCTCAGGCGATGATCGATCTGGCCTATGTCCGTCGCTTCCCCATGTCGCCAACGACGACGCAGCGGCAGGCGGTGCTGTATGCCACCCTGGCCGAGGCACGCCTGAATCGCGGCCTGCCGCTGGGCGACCTGCCGGGGCTGGCCGAGGCGGCGGCAAAGCAGGCGGCGAGCTCGCCCGAACACCCGTCTTTGGGCTATCAGATTCTCGGCGACCTGCAAGGATTAAGTAGCTATAAAAACGATATCGACGGGGCTCCTGTTTTTGAAACAGCTAGTCGTTCAATTAAATCATATCGTGCGGCGTGGATGCTCTCTCCCAAGCGAGAAGGGTTTTATGAAAGTGCCTTATTAGTGGCGCGACGGGGCGTGCTGGCACTAGCCGCTCGCAATGAGCTGACCGACCAATGGCTCACTGATGCCGAGTCCGATGCCGAGCAGGGCCTGCGCCATGTGCAATCAACCTCCGGAGTTCATCATCACCTGGGGGGGCTGTATGTCGATACAGCCGAGGTCTGGCTATACGCGGGCCGTACGCAGGAGGCTGAGGCGCTTTTAGCCAAGGCGCAGCCGCACATCGAACAGGCGATCGCCCTCCTGCCTGCCCACGCGCCCAGTCATGCCGATCTCGCGAGCCTATACCGCTTGCGCGCCCAGCACGCCCTAGACGCCGGCGAGCCGCTGGCGAGCGTCGAGGACCTGCTGCGCAGAGCGCACGCCGCCATGGATCGTAGCCTGGCCCTCAACGCCCGCGATGGCTTTGCGCAGCTTGCCCACGCCAAGCTCTTGCTGCTGTCGGCCGACTGCGAGCGACGCCTGGGGCACAGTCCCGAGGCCCGTCTGGCGCAGCTTGAGCAGGCCCTGGCCGTAGTGCCGCCGGTGGGCTGGCTGGCCGCGGCGGCCCCCTTTCTGCGCAGCGAAGCCGCACTGCTGCGGGCCCAGGGGCAGGCAGGTGCGACGCGCGCGCGACTGATCGATCAGGCCCGCTCACTGCTCTTGCTGTCGCTGCGTCATCGCCCGCAGTGGCTGCTTGCCCAGCGTCGGCTGGCTGCCCTGGGCCCATCGCCATCGAGTCCGATGGTTCGCGCTACTGGGGCTGTCGTCACTACGCCGGGCGGCTAGCGCTGCGGCGATCGCTGCCCGGCTTCGGCGAGGCGCCCGGATCCGCAGCGGAGTCCGCCACACGCAGCCCCAGACCGTACTGCTTCTTCTTGGCGAAGAAGGTGCGCCGCGGCATGCCCAGAAGCTCGGCGGCACGGGTCTGACTGCCCTCAGCGGCGATCAGCGCTTCCTGCATCCGCGTCCGCTCGATCTCGCGCAGCTCGGCTTCCAAGGGACGAAATGGCAGCGCGGCTCCGCTCATCGGACTCATCGCCTCTGGGGCACTGCCGGGACTCGACGGCGCAGGGGCCTCTGGCCCGCCCAGCTTGCTCGGCAGGTGCCAGGTCTCGATCTGCGGCTCATGCACCGTCGCGGCCAGAAACTCCATGGCGTTTCTCAGCTCGCGAATATTGCCCGGCCAGTCGTAGGCGACGATGCGCCACATCGCGGCGTTTGACAGGGTAAGCGGCGCGCCTCCCAGACGCTCACGCGCTGCCTGCAGAAAGCAGCGGGCCAGCAGCGGAAGCTCCACTGGACGATGACGCAGCGCCGGCAGGTTCACGATGGCGGCGGCCAGGCGAAAGTACAGGTCCTGTCGGAAGCGCCCGGCCCGCGCATCGGCCTCCAGATCGCGGTGGGTGGCGGCGATGATCCGCACGTCGATCGGGCGCTCGTGGACATCGCCGACTCGCAGGATGCGTCGGGTCTCTAGCGCGCGCAGGAGCTTGGCCTGCACGGGTGGCGACAGCTCGCCGATCTCATCAAGAAACACCGTTCCGCCCTGCGCGCTCTCCAGCAGTCCGATCTTGGTGGCGACAGCGCCTGAGAAGGCTCCGCGCTCGTGACCGAACAGCTCGCTCTCGGCCAGCGACTCGGGCAGGGCGGCGCAGTTGATGGCCAGGAAGCGGCGACTGCTGCGGGGCGAGGTCTGGTGCAGGGCGGCCGCTGCGATCTCTTTGCCCGTGCCGGTCTCGCCGTGAATCAGCACGGGAATCGCGCTGGGACCGAGGCGCGAGATCAGCTCATAGACCCGCAGCATGGCCGGCTCGGCCAAAAGGATCGTGTGCTCGCCAATCTGCTTGCGCACCTGGATGCTGGCGGGACCAGCGGCGGCCCCCGGCGACGCAGCAGCAGCGGCCTGTCGCGCGACAAACAGCAGCATGTCAGCGCTGCCGCCATCGGCCGGACAGCCCGCCGTGCCAATGCGCGCCGCCTGCGGTAGCTCGCGGAACAGCCGCTCGATCAGGTCCTGCGCCTCGTCGTCTTCGCAGTCCGGCAGGATGACGGCCAGCTCGCTTTGACCCAGCCGCGCCAAGCGGTCGAGCGGACGTAGGTGCTGGCTCAGCGCGGCCAGCAGCATCTCCGGCTCGCTGGGCGACACTCCGAGTTCGATGTGCAGCAGCACCAGCGGGTGGTGGTAGCGCAGCGCGCGCTCGATCTCATCGAGCAGATATTGCCGCGCCGCGGCTCGGTCGAGCACTGGGCGCTGGCCGCTGCGCATCGACTGGCAGTGCAGTACCAGCACCACCTCGCCGACCTGCACGACATCGCCTGAGGCCAGGCTCTGCGCTTCGTGAATGCGCACCCCGTTGACCCGCACCCCGTTGTGGCTGCCGGCATCGTGAATCAGCAGCGCATCGCCCTGCCAGCGCAGCCGCGCGTGCGTCCGCGACACCGAGCTGTGCTGCAGCTGCAGATCGACATCCAGCCCCCGGCCAATCGTGAACTCGGGCTTGCTCGGCAGGCGGAACACCGCAGACGAGCTGGGATCGATGACCAAAAAGTAGGGCTCATCGCGCTGCCGCAGGCCAGGCTGCTCGTCCTGGTCAGGCAGGCTGGCCGTGGACTCCTCGGAGTGCGAAAAGGCAGTGCGCTGCATGGGAGACGACCGCAGCTAGGCGCAGTCGAGACATCATATCGCGGTGACTCGGTAGCTCTGCGAGGTCTGCGCAGGTGGGCGGAATCGCTGTGCTTTTCGACGCCCAGCGCCGGCGACCCGACCGACCGGGCCCGCCCAGGCCCTAATGCAGCCCAGCCGGACTGGGTGCCGAGCCCGCCCAGGTGCCGTTTTTGCCCACCCCCGCGTGCCGATTTTGCACTGTGGACACCTGCTCTGCCGGAGCACCCCGACGCGCCGCACTGGCCCTTACGATGCGCACCGGCTGGGTATATCGCTTGCTTTGTGTTCGGCCCAAGGCCCGCCTGGCGGAGGCGATGCCCGCAGGCCCGATCTGCGCCCAGCCGCCTCCTTCCAGGCAGATGCTATTTCAGCGCAAAAACGAGCGTGCCGAAAAGCCCGCGGCGTGATCAGCCGCCCCGCACCACCCTCTGCCGCGTCCGCAGCGGGCCCAGGCGATAGCCGCGCGCTCCGGCCGGCGCCCGCGACTGTAGGAGAAAGCGAAAGCACGCCCACTCGTTCTCTGCTCCCGGCGGCAGCTGCTCAGACAGCACCGTCCACCCGGACATCGCGCTTGGTACTCTGCGCCCGCCCAGGCTTCCGCGGGTTAGAACCGGCGCGGTGAAGCGGCTAATCGTAGAGGATGAAGAACGGATGGCGCGCCTGCTTGGCCGTGGGCTGCAGGAGGAGGGGCATCAGGTCGATCTATGCGCCTCTGCGGACTCGGCGGCGCAGCAGGCGCTCGACATCTCGTACGACGTGATTCTGCTCGATTGGATGCGGCCGGATCAGGATGGCGTGACGCTGCTGCGGGGGTGGCGCAAAAAAGGACTGCGGGCCTCAATCGCCGCGTTGCGTCTGCGCTCTCCCTATCGCAAGGCGATGGGGACCCCAGTGCTCACGACCCGACGGCCGCTCTCCCCATCCCCTGCGGGGCTGTGGGCCCCCTCCGGTGCTCGCCGCGCCTTGCGCTTGCGGCTCCTCGCTGACTTTTTCAACGCGCAGCTAGGCTAGCGTCAGGTTGTCGATCAGGCGGGTCCGTCCGATGAAGCCAGCGACGAGTAGCACGGTGGGACGGGTCAGCACGGTGGGCGGCAGGGTCAGATCGGCAGCGTCGCGTAGCTCCAGATAGTCGAGGCGTAGGGCCGGCTCGCGATCCAAGATCGTCCGCGCTTGCGCAAGCAGAGAGTCCCGCCCGCGCTCGCCTGCGGCGTAGGCCTTCTGGGTAGCGAATAGCGCGCGCGATAGCACCAGCGCTTGCTGCCGCTCCGACGGGCTGAGATAGGCATTGCGCGAGGACAGGGCCAAGCCGTCGTGGTCCCGAATCAGCGGACAGCCCAGGACCTCGACGGGCAGCGCGAGATCGCGAACCATGCGGCGGATGACCTGCAGCTGCTGATAGTCCTTTTCACCCAGCAGCACGACGTGCGGCTGCACTAAGTTGAGGAGCTTCAGCACGACGGTGGCGACGCCGACGAAGTGCCCCGGCCGATGATCGCCGCACAGCCCCTTCTGTACCTCGCTGACTTCCACCCGCGTCTGAAACCCCGGCGGATAGATGGTCTCGGGCGTCGGGCAGAAGGCGATGTCGCAGCCGGCTGAGGCGGCTTTTTGCAGATCGCCCTCCAGATCGCGAGGGTAACGCGACAGATCTTCGCTCTGCCCAAACTGCATGGGGTTCACAAAGATCGACAGCACCAGCCGATCGCCGCGCTCGCGCCCAGCGCGGAGCAGCGAGACATGACCCTCGTGCAGGTAGCCCATCGTCGGCACGAACGCGATGCGGGCACCGGCGGCGCGCTCGGCCAGCATGCGCGCCTGCAGCTGCGCTGGATCGTTTAGGACCTCGACTCCGTGGATGCGCATGGTCCGCCGCCTATCGCTTGCCGCCGGGAAGCGGGTGCAGCGGGATACAGGACAGGCCGGCGCTGGGGTCGATCTCGGACACCACACCGCCGGCTGCTGCGATGCGTGGCGAGGCCGTGCTGGCGGCCGGCTGGCGAGGCTCTTTTTCGCGGCCGAAGGTGTGCTCGGGCGCGGGGAATTCTCCGTCGCGGACTTCCGAGATGTAGCTGTCGATGGCGGTGCGCACGCGCATTGCCAGGTTGTCGTAGCGCTTGACGAAGCGTGGACGGAACTCTTCGTTCATGCCCAGAAGGTCGTACAGCACCAGCACCTGACCGTCGCAGTCGGGGCCGGCGCCGATGCCGATGGTCGGGATGGGCAGGCGGGCCGTAATCTCGGCCGCTAGCTCCTTGGGCACACACTCCAGCACGATGGCAAAGCAGCCCGCATCGGCCAGCGCCTCGGCGTCGCTTAACAGCTTTTCGGCCTGCTGCTGCTCGCGCCCCTGCACGCGATAGCCGCCCAGCGAGTGGATCGACTGCGGCGTCAGCCCGATATGACCCATGACCGGGATGCCGATGCGGGCCATACGCGAGACCAGCTCGGCATACTCGGCACCGCCTTCGAGCTTCACGGCCTCGGCCTCGCCCTCTTTGATCAGGCGGCCGGCGTTGCGCAGCGCTTCGTCGACGCCGGTCTGATACGACATGAACGGCAGATCGCCGACCACCATCGATCGACCGGTCGCTGCGCTGACTCCGCGGGCGACGGCGCGACAGTGATAGATCATGTGCTCCATAGTCACGCCCAGGGTGTTGTCGCCCCCCTGGATGACCATGCCCAGCGAGTCGCCGACGAGCAGCACGTCGGTACCGGCCTGATCGCAGAGCCGGGCAAAGCTGGCGTCATAAGCAGTCAGCATGGCGATGCGCTCGCCTTGCTCTTTCATTTGTCGCAGCACAAGGTGCGTGACCTTGCTGTTGCGACCACCCTTCGTCGTCGACATTGTGCGCTCCTTCCGTCTCGGTCTGGTGAGCCAGATCCAAGCAGTGGTTGGCGGGGGACAGGCGTTGCGTTTCTGGGTTGTGAGTGATCGCCCGATCGGCATCACCCGATCGGAACCGCGCGACCACCCATGAGTCGCACTATATGCATAAGCGGCGGCCCAACCCAAGCCCTGCCGGCCCCGCGCGGCCCCAACGGGCAGCTGATCTGTGACGCGCTGCGTTGTGAAATGAGCTGCTCGTTTTGTCCCGTTGTCCGACCTCTGCTCCGACGGGAAACGGCACTCGCAGTCCCGCGGCAGGACGGCCCTTTCCTTGCAGTAGCAGCCCTGCAAGCAGCAGCTCCGGTCCTAAAGACGAGCCCAGCTGAGCCACCCAAGCGGAGCCCTTGAATGAGCCAACCTACCTCCTACCGCATGAACAGCCTTGCAGAGCCAGGTTCGTTTGTGCGCCCGGGGGCGGGTCACGGATCATCACACGGCCCCAGCCATGGGTCGCCACATGGGTCGCCACATGGGTCGCCGCATAGCCCGGGTCACGGGTCGCCACACGGCGCGGTCGGTCGCCAAGCGGAGCGGGGCTCTCTCGTCCATGGTGCGGCTGTGGTTCGCGGGTCCGGGGGGGGCCAGGTAGCTCCGCTCGGGACGCCGGCACTGTCACCTGCACTTCGCGGGGGGAGCGTTGCGCCCTTCGCAGTGCGAAATAGTCTACGCACTCCACCCCTCAATTCTGCGCTCGTTGGCCTGCAGCGCTGGCTGGGGATCACCCTGACGGCGATGGCGTGGCTGGTGTTCCTGTGGGGGATGGCGCACCTCGTCATTGCCGCAGTGCACAATGGCGGCGGCGAGCTAGGCCAGAGCATCGATGCCACCGTTCGCGGCGCCAAGTGCTGCTTGGGAGCGTTCCTGCTGGCCCTCGTTGGACTGCCGCAGTGGCTGGTGTCGCAGCGCAAGCTCGATCAGGTCCGGCTGCAGCGGAACTAGTCTCGTCGCCCGCTAGCCGAGCGCAGCTCAGCGCCGCCCAGCAGTGGGCTTGGGCAGGAGCCGGTCGCGCCGAGCCAGTCGCGCCGAGCCGGGGACCGCAGTGAACGGGAGCATGCTGGGGGCTCTGCCGATTTTCCGAGGAAAATCGCGCATTCTGGTGCTAGGCGAAGCTCGCTAGGTCGCGTAATAATGCGAAATGATGACCTCAACCTACCAAGGGTCCCCTTGGCTGTGCTTGCGGACTGCTGCGGCTGTCTCTCCGTCGGGGCGTCCTAGTTTCTCGACGAGAAAACCGCTGCGGCTACCCGGGAGGTGGCGATGAGCGGCGCGCCTTCAAAACCGGCTCGCGACTCCTCTCCGACGGAGCCTGAGGTGGGGAAGGAGCGGACCTCGCTGGGCCAGGCCCTGCGCGAGCTGAGTCAGCCGTTCCGCGACTTTTCGGCGGCGCCGTCAGCACTCCGCTGGGGGATCAACGTCCCGGCGCTCTGTGAGGGGCTGATTTACTTCGGCATGCTCACCGTGCTGACCAAGTTCCTGTCGGAAAACGTGGCGCTTGGCGACGTGCACGCCGGGCAGATGGTGGCGCTGTTCTCGGGCGGCATCACCGGCATGATGTTCCTGCTCGGCGGGCTAGGGGACCGCTGGGGGGTGCGGCGGGCGCTGTTCTTTGGGCTGTGCATGATGATCGTCGGGCGCACGGTCATCGCGCTCGGCGAGACGCTGCACATGGCCCCCGGCCTGTTCGGGTCGCTGCACATCATGGTTGCGGTCGGCATGCTGTGCATCATGGTCGGCTACGGCACGTTTCAGCCGACGCTGTACGCCGCGGTAAAGCACTACACCGACGAAAAGACCTCGGCACTGGGCTTTGCGATGATCTATTCGGTCACCAACCTCGGGGCGTTTGCCTCGGGCCTGCTGTCGCCGCGGGTGCGCCACATGAGCGAGCGCGTCCTGCCGCCCAACGGCATCACCGGCGTGCTGTGGGTCTATTCGGCGATGACCATCCTGGGCATCCTGGCCGTCGTGCTCGGCCTGCGCAAGCGGACCCCGGCCGGCGGGCAAGAGGTCGCGGCAGTCGTCGCTCGCAGCTTGGCTGCGGCCCGGCTCGAAGTCGTTGTCGACCAGCAGCCCGAGCTCATGCGTCGCATCAAGCGCTGGTTGGCCGAGCACCCGCTACGCAACGTGCAGTTCACCTTCTTCATCTTCATCGTCGTGCCCGTGCAGACGCTGTTTGCTCACGCCTGGCTGACGATGCCGCTTTATATCGAGCGCGCCTACCGCAGCACGCCGCTCTTCAGTCAGAACTTCGAGTTCTTCTCGGGCTTAAACCCGCTGCTCATCTTCATCATGACGCCGATCGTCGCGGCACTGACAGCCCGCATCAACGTCTACCGCATGATGATCATCGGCACGACGGTGATGGCGGCACCGACCTTCCTTCTGGCGTTCGGGCCGAGCCCCACCCTGCTCATCCTCAACTCGCTGTTGACGTCGCTGGGCGAGGCGCTGTGGCAGCCCCGCTTCCTGCAGTACATCGCCGAGATCGCGCCCCCCGGCAAGACGGCGCAGTACATGGGCATTGGTCAGTTTCCCTGGTTCTTGACCAAGGTGCTCACCGGCATGTACTCGGGCTGGTTCCTCGCGCACTACTGTCCCGCCAGTGGTCCACAGAACACCGAGTTCATGTGGCTGGTCTACGGCGTGACTGCCATGGCCACGCCGATTGGCCTGCTGCTCGCCGGTCCGTGGGTTCGTCGCCATATGGCCAAGGAGGCCAAGGCAGGCGGCGAGGGCCCAGGTAGTGTCGACCGCAGCGCCGATCGCAGCGACGGCTAGACCGTAGCCTTGAGCCCACCCGGAGCGCCCCGCAGAAACGTGCTGCAGCCCCCGACCGTCGGGCTATAGTGCGCCCGCCGTGAAGCCCATCCTGTTTAAGTTCATCTTGCCGCTCCTCGGGGAGATTACCTTCCCGGCCTACTTCACTTTCCTAACGCTGGGTCTGGCGCTCGCCGCTCTCATCACCGTGCGCGAGGCACGCAAGCTCGACTTCGATCCCGACGACATCCTCGATATCAACCTGTATATGACGATCTTTGGGGTCATCGGCTCGCGCATCTTGCATGTCTTTGCCGACGGACACTTCTTCGACTACGTCAACTTATGCATCGACCCGACGCAGGTTCCGGCTGTCGATGCGCTGGTGCGGCACTGCACCGAGGCCAAGCAGTGCGGCTATGACTACCTCTGTGACGCGGCCCGCGGGGTCTGCTATCCCCCCCGCGACTGCTTCGCCTGGGCCAAGCTGTGGCGCGGCGGCCTGGCCTATTACGGCGGGTTTCTGCTCGCCACTGGCTTTGCCTACTACTTCACGCGCAAGCACAAGATGCGCTGGTGGCGCGTCGCTGACCTGGCTTCGCCGCCGATCATGGTCGGGCTGTTCTTTGGTCGGCTCGGCTGCTACTTCAACGGCTGCTGCTACGGCAAAGAGACGACGAGCGTCCTCGGCATCCGCTTTCCTCTCGGCAGCGCGCCCTGGCGAGCCCAGTACGACGCGCACCTGATCCAGGGCCACGCGCCGATGATCCCGGTGCATCCAACGCAGCTTTACGAGTCGATCGGCTGCCTCGCCCTGTTTGCCTTCACCTACTACTATGTGCGACCGCGCCGCCGCAAAGAGGGCGAGGTCATCGGCGCCATGCTCATCGGCTACGCCATTGTTCGTTCGCTGTGCGAGATCTTCCGTAACGACGAGCGCGGGGTGTTGTGGGGTGTGCTCTCGACCTCGCAGCTGATCTCGCTGCCGCTGGCGGCGCTGGGTCTGTGGCTGTTCCTGCGCCCCGACCCCGAGCCCCTCGGGAGCCAGCCCCGAAAAGAAGCCTGAGCCCAGCCTGAGGTCAGCTTGACCCACCTTGAGCCAACGCAGTAGCCTAGTCGCGGAGGTTTGCGTGGCGGACAGAAAGAAAGGCTTTGGCGATGCCCTCCTGGATTTGTTTGTCGTGCGGGAGGACGGGGAGGTCGCCAAGCCGGGGGGCGATGCCGGTGGGGCCGCAGAGGCTGGGGCCAGCGAGCCAGCGACACCGGCTGCCGATGCCGCGGTCGTCGACGATCTGATTGCCCGCTACGCCAAGGGAGAGCCCGCCGGCAAGACGCGCTCGACTCGGCCACCGCGCCCGGGCGTCTCGGGAACCGCTGCCCCGGAGGCTACGCCGCCTGCGCCGGCTCCCGCTGCGACGGCGGGTAACTTGGTTGCACCGCCTGCCGCGCCGGCTGCGCCCGTCGCTGCCAAGCCGCCTGCACCCGCTGCCGCAGAGCCGGCTCTCCCCGTGCCGCAGGTTGACATCGACGTCGCCACGGTGCTGCGCAAAGCCGGCCTGAGCCCGGAAGATCAGGATCGCGTCGAAAAGACGCTGAACCTCCTGCACACGCTGCCGGGCGATACGCCGGTGGCGCTCAAGCGGCAGATCGTCGGGGCGTCGCTGCAGGCCTTCGGCATTTCAGTGGATCAGATCGTCGAGTCAGCGCTCCTGCACCAGGCGGCGTTTCTGCGCCACCAGGACGAGGGCGAGAAGCAGACGCAGGCTCAGCTACAGGAAAATAGCCGCCGGCTCGCCGAGCTAGAAAAAGAAGCGGCCCGCATTCGGACGCAGATGAACGAGGGGCGCTCGCAGCAGGCCGGCCTGGTGTTCGCCGTCAGTCGGCAGAAAGCCCGCCTGCAAGGCATCCTGGAGTTTTTCGGGTCTGAAGCCGTCGAGCGCGTGCAGAAAACCTCGGTCAAGCTGCGCTCCGGTCGCCCCGGGGCCAAAGAGTAGGTAACGTAAAGGGTTCGCCTCGCGCACCCACTTTCCTTGCATCATCGACATCGCCAACCGGCGATTAAAGGAGTAGCCCGAATGTCTGTCTTTTCGCGACTCGCCAACCTATGGACCGGCTTTATCAATCTCTGGATCTCCGACGTCGAGAAGGAGCATCCCGAGATCGCGTACGAGAACGCCATCAACGGCATGGTGGAGAAGTACACGGCCCTCAAGAAGGCGACGGCCGCCATCATTCGTCGGCGCGAAGAAGTTACCGAGCAGCTCGCCACGGCGCAGAAAGATCTGGCCCACGTCGAGAGCGATCTCAGCGCGGCGCTGGAGACCAACCAGGATGACCTCGCCGTCGTGCTGCTGCAGAAGAAGAACACGCTAGATGCGCAGGTCAACGAGCTGCGTGCTGACCTGGACGTCGCGGTCAAGGATGCCGACAGCGCCAAGTCGTCGCTGATGTCGGTGCAGTCCGAGATCAAGAAGCTCAAGGCCGAAAAAGAGACGATGCTGGCCAAGATGCACTCGGCGCAGGCCCGCATGCGCATCCAAGAGCAGCTGGAGGGCCTGTCGGTCGACGCTGAAGTGAAGGCGCTCGATAACGTGCGCACGCACATCAAGACCCAGATCGCGCAGGCCAACCTGAACAAGGAGCTCGGCGAGACCGATCTCGACGGTCGGCTCAAGGCGCTGCGTCAGACCTCCGGCGATGTGACGGCGCGTCAGCAGCTAGCCGAGCTGAAGGCGGCGCGGGCCGCCAAGCAGGCCTCCGGCAAGTCGATGTAAGGACCGTCTAGACCACGGGCCTCAGCCGGCCCCGTCGGACCCTGGCACTCGCCGGGTTCGTGACGGGGGCTGGGGTTCAAGCCATGCTTGCCGCTGGATGCTCGCGAGTCATGGCGGCTGCGATAGCCAAAGACGCTCTTGCGCCGCGACGTCGCCGAGTCTGGCCGCGCGATCCTCGCTCTCAAGGTTGCCCATAAGGTTGCCCATCATGAAGCTCACACCGTTTGCCAAAGCCTTCATCACTCTTGTCATCCTCGGCGTCGTCGGGTTCGTGCTGTACAGCAAGCGCGAACAGGTCAAGACCTGGGCCAGCGGCGGCGCCGCGACGACCTCAACCCCCGGGGGCGACAGTCCGGGCACGGCAGACAAGCCAGGGACGGCACCGGCCGGGGTCAGCAAAGACGACTTCGCCGCCATCGGTGCCCCGCGTGAGGCCGGCCGTCAGGGCGTGGCGGGCATCAGCAAGGCGCAGGTCGGCGCGGGCAAGCTCGGTCGCAAGCTCGTGGTCGGCATCAACACCTGGGCCGGTCATGCCCCCGGCATCGTCGCCAACCTCGGCCTGGCCGGTGGTGACAAGGGCTCGATCTACGTCAGCAAGTACGGCTTGGAAGTCGAGTTCAAGCTCCTCGAAGATCCGCAGGCCAAGCTGGCCGCGTTCATCAAGGGCGACATCGACATCATGTGGGACACCGTCGATTCGTGGTCGCGCGAGGCCTCGGCCTTGGCCGAGCAGGGCAAGGGCGGCAAGGCCATCCTGCAGCAGGACTGGTCGCGCGGCGGCGACGGCATCGTCTCGCTGCAGAGCATCAAGAGCATCG
Organism: uncultured Myxococcales bacterium; assembly: GCA_937952145.1. Lineage (GTDB taxonomy): Bacteria > Myxococcota_A > Polyangia > Palsa-1104 > JAEUJZ01 > JAEUJZ01. The sequence continues at coordinate 4,744 of CALFYE010000112.1, read as the reverse complement.
AGGATCTCAAGGGCAAAAAGATCGCGACGACGCGCTTTACCCCCTCGCACTGGCTGCTGCTTTACATGCTGTCGCAGTCGGGCCTGACGCCAGCCGACAAGAACGAGATCGAAAAGAACCTCGTCTTCACTGCCGAGGCCCCGCTGGCCGCCGCTGCCTTCAAGAGCAAGAACGTCGACGCCGCCGTGACCTGGGAGCCGGATCTGTCGGGGGCCGTCAAGGCCCGCTCCGAGGAGGCTCACGTCCTGGTCTCGACGGCTGCCGCCACTAACGTCATCGCCGACTGCCTGGTCGCCAGGCCCGAGCTCATCGAGTCGGCGCCGGCCACGCTGATGGACTTCGTACACGGCTGGTTCGACGGCATCGAGTCGATCAGCAAGGACCCAGCGCAGGCCTATCAGCTTGTCGGCAAGGCGCTCAAGCTTAGCGAAGACGACGTCTCGGGCATGCTCTCGGGGCTCAAGCTCACCGCCTTTGCCGATAACGCGCTGTTCTTCGGTCTCGACGGCAATCGCTCGCAGTTCGACATCCTGTTTAACACCGCGTTTATCGTCTGGCGCAAGCAGGGCGTGATCAGCAAGGTGGTCGAGTCCAAGGACTTCGTCGATACCCGCTTCGTCGCCGCACTTGCCGATGCCTACCCTGGTCAGAAGGTCGTCGAGCAGTTCAAGTTCGATCCCAAAAAGAAGGTCGATCCGGCCAAGGAGCGCGCCATCGTCAACAAGTCGCTGAGCATCTACTTCACCCCGGCCAGCGATGAGATCATGAACGGCTCGCACTTCGTCCTCGATCAGCTGGGCGAGACGATGATCGCCTTTGGCAACACCTACCTGCGCATCGAAGGCAACACCGATGCCACTGGTTCGCGCGCGGCCAACCGGACCCTTTCGCAGCGTCGCGCCGACTCGGTGAAGGACTACCTGATCAAGAACTTCAAGATCGAGGAGAAGCGCTTCCAGACCATCGGCCATGGCGCCGACAATCCGGTGGCTCCGAACAGCAACGAGGCCGGTCGGCAGCAGAACCGCCGCACCGACATCAAGGTCATCCTCAACGTCCAGTAACCAGGGCCTGACGCAACCCAAGACTTGTGGGGAAAAGCATGGCAGAAGGGCAGACTGCGACGCGCGATGGGGGGGACAAGAAGCCGGCAGGGGCGGCCGCACCGGTGCGCTCAGCCGAGCCGATCTGGTCGCTGCGCAAGCCGCTACCCGCCAGCTATCAGTTCTGGCTGGGCGTGGTGACGCCACTCGTCCTTTTGGGGCTGTGGCTGGCCTTGACCAGTGGGCCGCGGCCGCTGATCGGCGCGCTGTTTCTACCGTCGCCGATCGAGGTCCTGCGCGTGCTGGTGCGCGACCTGTTTACCGGCGAGCGCGTGCTGCTCGACGCGGCGATGGTGTCCACCGTTCGCATCGTGATCTCGTTCCTGCTGGCCGCGGCGGTGGCGCTGCCGCTCGGCGTCCTGATGGGCGCCTATGAGCCGATCAATCGCACCGTCGAGCCGATCATGGCGCCGCTGCGCTACATGCCGATCTCGGCCTTCATTCCGCTGACCATCCTGTGGTTCGGCATTGGCGAGCGACAGAAGCTCGCCTTTCTGTTTCTGGGCGTCTTTGTCTACCTGCTGCCCGTGGTGGTCAGCGCCATTCGCGCCGTGCCGGAAGAGCTAGTGCAGACCGCGCGCACGCTGGGTGCTAGTCGCACCCAGGTCATCCTATCGGTGCTGCTGCCGTCGGCGCTGCCCGAGATCTTCGACTCGTTCCGGGTGATGAACGCCATCGCCTGGACCTACGTGATCTTGGCTGAATTTGTAAACACCACACGCGGCCTGGGCTACCTCATCAAGCTGGCTGGGGATCGTCTTAAGACCTCGGAGATGTTCGCCGGCGTGATCATCATCGGCGTGATAGGTCTTGGCACCGATGGCCTGCTGCGGGCCTTGTCGCGGGTCTTTTTCCCCTGGCGCGAGGCCAGCCATGGCTGAGCCACAGAGTCCGCCGCCCGCGGCCGAGGTCAAGCTCAAGCTCGCCGTCGACGATCTGCACGTGACCTATCGCGGTCGCGGCGGTGACGATGTCGAAGCGGTGCGCGGCGTCTCGTTCGACATCCCCGACAAGCCCGGCAAGGGCGAGATCGTCGTCTTCTTGGGCCCATCGGGCTGCGGCAAGTCGACGATCTTAAAAACGGTGGCCGGCCTGCTGCCGCCGACTCGTGGCACGGTGCGCGTCGGCGACCACCTCGTCGAGTCCCCCGGCGCCGATCGCGGCATGGTGTTTCAGCAGTACACCTCGTTTGGCTGGCTGACCGTGCAAGAGAACGTCGAGTATGGCCTGCGCCTGAGCGGCATCCCCGCCGCCGAGCGGCAAGCCCAGGCGCTCAAGATCCTGGAACGCGTCGGCCTGCGGCAGTTTGCTGGCGCCTTTCCCAAGCAGCTGTCGGGTGGCATGAAGCAGCGCGTGGCGATCGCTCGCACGCTGATCAATCGGCCGGCCCTCTTGCTGATGGACGAGCCGTTTGGGGCGCTGGATCCGCAGACCCGCTGGGAGATGCAGGGGATGCTGATCGACATCTCGCACCGCGAAGACAACACCATCCTGTTTGTCACCCACGACGTCTCGGAAGCGGTGTACTTGGCCGACACCGTCTATGTGCTGTCGCGGCGACCGGCGCGCATCCTGCACCGCATCGACATGCCGACGTTTGAAGATCGCTCGCTGTCGCTCAAGGCCAGCCCACCGTTTCGCGAGGCCGAGGAGCGCCTGCTGAAGCTCCTCTACGCCCCTGCCGCCGAGACCGCGGCCCCGGGCAGCGCGACGGCAAAGTGAGCAGACTAGAGGGCCCATGGCGGACGAAAAAAACAGCAGCCTGATGAATGCCCTGGCGCGACGCAGCGCGGGACCCGCGGGCAAGCTCGCCAAAGAGACGCCGCCCTACTATCGCTACGCGTTTGTGAACCCGTACAACCTGTCGCTCCTCGCGGGTGCGGGCGTCGCGGCGGCGGCTACCGGGCAGTGGTGGCTGGGGGTCTTGGCGGCGGCTGGCGAGGCGCTGTGGATGCTGTTTGCGCCCGACTCCAAGGTCCTGCGGCGCACTGTCTGGGACCGCATCTGGGAATCCGAGCAAGTCGCCGAGCACAAGAAGCGTCAGGCGCAGAAGTTTGCCGCGCTGCCTGACAACGAAAAGGTCCGCGCGCTGAGCCTGCGCGACCTGCAGATGAAGATTCAAAAGCTGGCTCAGGACAACCCCAGCTTTTCGGTGGAGCTCTTGTCGGCTGACTTCGGCAAGCTCGACGAAGTGGTCGATGATTTTCTAGAGCTGGCGACGCTGTGCGCCCGCTACGATCGCTACCTCGACACCTTCAAGCTGGAAGAGATCGAAGCCGATATTCGGCGCTATCAGCTGCAGGTCGAGAAGCTGCCACTTGGTGACGAGCGGCGCACCGTGGCGCAGAAAAATCTGTCAGTGCTGCTGCAACGCAAAGATCGCTACAAAGAGCTGCGGCGCAGCCTGCAGACCGCCCGCGGCCAGATGGATCTGATCGAGAACACGTTTTCTCTGCTCGCTGACGAGATCGTCTCGATGAACGAGGTGACTCAGCTCGGCGATCGACTGGATAACCTGCGCGAAGGGGTGGCCGCCGTGCGCGAGGCGGCGCGAGAGACCGACAGCGTCTTTGCGGGTCTGGGTCAGACGACCAGCCGCTAGGGCCGCACCCACCCAGCCTTCGCATTTTTTCGGGGAGAGACAGACATGAGCACCATGCCGCTTGCCAAGACCAGCCGCCTGCCGTCGTGGGCGGACGAGATTCGCCGCCGTTACCTGCGTGGCGAGTCCTCGCAGTTCGTGCTGCACGGCAACGTCCACGATCTGATCTTGGACGATCCCGATGGCAGCAATGACAAGCGCAGCCCCGACGAGCGCCTGCTGTCCTGCCCCGAGTTTCTGTGCAAGGTGCTGCTGGAAAAGAAGACCCTGGTCGCGCTCTACAACGTCTCGACCGGCGTGAAGTTTGTGCGCGGCAAGATCCCGAGCGGCTTTGAGGATCTGCTGATCACCAAAGAACCGGCCAAGGTGCTGCCGCTCATCGAGCGCTTGCTCTTGACGCAGAACAACGTGGCCTTGGTCATCGAGTACGCCGATACCGTGGCCCCGGCTGGTGAGACCAGCTTTTCGACCATCGACGATCGCGCCACCGTCGTCACACTGCAGCGCTGGTCGACCCTGCCGGCCATCGACAAGAACGACAGCCTGATTTTTCTCCTGGTTGAAAATCTGTCGGAGCTGCATCCCAAGCTGGTCGCCAACCCACGCGTAGCGACGGTGCAGGTGCCGATCCCCGGCAATGCCGAGCGTGCCGCGCTGCTCAAGCACATCCGCCCCGACATGCCGCCCGACGAGGTCGAGGTGATGACCGAGGTCACCGCCGGCCTCAAGTCGATCCAGGTCAAGGGCATCCTCGCCCCCAGCGACCCCGGCACCGACGACGAAGTTGAGCGTACCAAGTACATCACGGAGCTTCTCGGTGGTGGGCCGGTCGCGCTAGAGCGTGCCGGCAAGCTGGCCCAGATCACCCGCGGCATGCCCAAGAGCGAGATCCGTCGGCTGATTGCCCCCGAAGGTCCGGCGACCCCGGCCAGCGACGGTGACGCCCGCCGCGAGGTGCTGCGCCTGATCGCCGCCCGCAAGCGCGAGATCATCGAGCGCGAGTGCTACAGCCTCATCGAGTTCGTCGAGCCCAAGCACG
>CALFYE010000111.1 GCA_937952145.1 uncultured Myxococcales bacterium | reverse complement strand
CAATCGAGGTGATTGTCTCACCGACGTTCAGCTCGCTCATGCCCGTTACGGCCACGATGTCACCCGCCATGGCTTCACCGACTTCGAAGCGCTTGAGCGCCTGGAATGCCAGCAGCTTCGCCACGCGGAACTGCTCATTCTGCGTACGGTGGCTGAGCAGTACCCGATCGCCCATTGCGATCTTGCCAGCCGAGATGCGACCGATCGCCACGTAGCCCAGGTAGTCGTCGTAGTCGAGCGTCGCCACCTGCATACACAGCGGCGCATCCACATCGACGGCGGGCGGTGGGACGTGCTGAACGATCATGTCGAGCAGCGGCGTCAGATCCTTCTTTTCGTCCGTCAGCTCTTTGAGCGCGTAGCCGTTGCGGCCCGACGCGTAGATCACCGGGAAGTCGAGCTGCTCTTCTGTCGCATCGAGCGCACAGAACAGATCGAACACCGCGTTCACCGTGCCTTGCGGGTTGCAGCCTTCGCGGTCGATCTTGTTGATCACCACAATCGGTCGCAGCCCAAGCTGAAAGGCCTTCTTCGTCACAAAGCGCGTCTGCGGTAGCGGTCCTTCAAACGCATCAACCAGCAGCACCACCGAGTCCACCATCCGTAGCACGCGCTCGACTTCACCGCCGAAGTCGGCGTGGCCCGGCGTATCGACGATGTTGATGCGGGTGGTGCCATAGGTGATGGCGGTGCACTTGGACAAGATGGTGATGCCGCGCTCGCGCTCTAGCTCGTTGCTGTCGAGCGCGCACTCGCGGACCACTTCGCCACGCCGGAAGGCGCCAGCTTGCTTAAGGAGCCCGTCGACCAGCGTGGTCTTGCCGTGATCGACGTGGGCAACAATGGCGATGTTGCGGACATCGACCCGATTGGAAGCCTGCTCAGACATCTGCCGAACCTCGGCGGGGCGCAGGGACGGAAACCCTGCAAAGATCCTGTGATACCATCAGTGCTTGTTTTCTCATTGAACGCCCGTACATAACACAGTCGGCGCGGCGGGTATAGCCGGCCGGCGGCCCCACGCGGGGACTCTTTTTCGGATAGGGGAGACGAGCGGATGGCAGCGCAATCGGGGGGCGATGTGGCAAATCAGACGGCAGCTGGTGGGAACGGTGCCGGTAACGGGTCGGGAGGCGAGCTCCTCGCCGAGGCCCTGGGCCCCGATGGCGAGGGCCTGATCCTGCGGCGGTCAGGGGGCGGCTTTGAGATCTTGGTGCAGCCAGCGACGGGCGGCGAGGGAGCCGGGGCACCGCAGCTCCTCATGTCGAGCGCGATCCGACGCTGCGAGGGTGAGTTAGCCAACTCGGTGATGGGGCCGCTGCGCGATCGCACCGACATCACCATCCTGCTTGCAGGGCTCGGCATGGGCTACACGCTGTCAGCGATCCTGGCCAGCCAGCGCGTGATCCGCGTCGATGTCGTCGAACACTCCGCCGCGATCATCGAATGGAACCGCAGCCATCTGTCGACGCTGCACCACGAACCGCCGCTCGCTGATACGCGTGTGCACGTTCACCAGATGGGCCTTTCCGACTATCTGCGCGGCATGCGCTACGGCACCATCCCCGGCCTCACACTCGAAGGGGGCGGCTACCTGGGCGTGGTCGTCGATCTCGATCACGGCCCCAGCAAGCTCCTCCGGCCGCAGAACGCGGGCCTGTACACCGACGAGGGCCTGCAAGATCTAGAAGAAGCCCTGCGGCCCGGCGGTGCTCTCGTCATGTGGTCCGAGCAGCGCGAGCCCGAGCTTCTCGCACGCCTGGGGGCTCGCTTCCAGAACCTCGCCGAGGTCGCCTATCCCGTCGACGTCCCGGGCAGCCCCGGCCTCGACTACCTGTACCGCAGCCGCCGCCGCGCCAATGCGCCGCGTCCCAAGGCGCAGGCCTAGCTGGCGTTTACAAAAGCACCTTCCCATCGAGCTCCAGAGGCGAGGGCCGTCGGCCTCTTTTTTTCTGCGCTCCGACGAAAGAAGAGGGCTCCGGAAAGGGGGGGGCTCCAAGCTCCGCCTAGTGAGGGCCTCGCTCCGGGAGGCAAGGTCGGGTTGCAGAGACTCGCCGCGTAATTTGTAAACACCTTCATCGAGCAGAAGAGCAAGACCGCTGCACTCCCGCAGCGCTCGACGCTACGGCACGAGCGTGATGGGCGCGGATGACTCGATGTATGGCCCCGCTTGACCCTGTACGGCAAAGAGGGCCCCAGGCTGATTGGGCAGGCTGAGCGTGGTCGAGTAGGTCGCGGTGGCGAAGCCGCTGTTCGCAAAGGCTCCCGAGACGCGCAGCGGCGTCGGAATGCCGTCGAGGCTTGAGGTCAGTGTGCCCTGCGGTTCGTTGAAGTTAGCGGGCACGACGAAGTCAACGACCACGCTGGAGCCAGCCTTGAGCGAACAGGGAGGCGGAAGGCCGCCTCCGCTACCGACCGGGCAGTTGCGCACCACGACCGAAAGCGATGGGCGGGTGAGTCGCACCGCGACCGTACGCGGTGGCAGGTTGCCAAACGTCGCTGAGATCTCCCAAATGCTGACCGGACCGCTCTGTCCTAGGCTTGGCACGGGCACAAACAGGCTGGCGTTGCCGACGAGTTGATTGTGTACCCGTGCGAGCTCGACAGGTTGGGTCTCCGGTCGCTCCACTCCGTCAAGTCTCGACGAGATCCGGCCTTGGGTTGGGACGAAGGCCGCGCCCGCGCTGATCTGCACCTGGGCGCTGCCGACATTGGCCATCATGCTGCAGGGCTCGCTGTTCATACAGCTGGGCAGGGTTAGCGTTACGCGTGGCGGCGAGACCGAAAATGCCTCGCTCGCTATCGTAAACCCCTCGCCCGACTTGGCGATGACCTGCAGCGTGCTGGCCTGCTGCGGCGGCACATAGACGATTGTCGAAAAGAAGACCGCTGAGTGAGCGGCTTCCTGCGCATAGCGAGTCGATTGCCAAGGTGCGGTTGCAGTCGTCTCGCTTTCGCCCATGCGCAGCACCAGCGAAGGGGGCGCTACCGCTGTGGTCAGCGCAAACGGCACCGTACCGTAATCGACGGTCACTCGCACCCTGTCCGCGCCGGCGGCAAGCTCACACGCCCCGGCTGGCGTAGTGCACTTCTGGCCGAGAGCCTGATCGACTTCGCTCGCGAGCACGCCACCGCCGCAGGTCGAGAAGCAGTCACCCTGAGCCTGGTATTTTTCGACACGCACCGTCGGCATGCGCGGCGTCATATCGTTACAAGCGATGGAAGTGATCACTGAAGCAAGCAACAACGATTTCAGCGATTGGGTCATGACGGTTTCACCGTAAACGTGACAGGAATTTCTGCCGTGCCCAGGCGGAACGTAAGGCGGCAGGTCGCGGTTCGGCCGCTCTGGCTCTTGACCGTTAGCGGAATGGTCTTTGATTGATTGAGTCCTGCTTTGACCGGGATCCGGTTCGGTGAAATCGCGAATCGGCCGGTAGCGGGAGGGCTCTCATAGATCTCGATGTCTTGGTCCTGCAGACAGGAGAAGTAGAGCCGCATGCTCTCGCTCTTCCCTGAGGTGATGGGGTCGGCATGCTCGATGCGGATGGAGTCTTGAAGGACTCGCTTTCCTTCATCTAGGCGAAAACTCTCGACGCCGATCGCGCGCAGGTGAGAGAGGACGATTTTATTCGGCAATTTCGTTGCCGCATTTTTATCTACTTCAGAGCCGCCGCCGCTCTTCGGTTTTCTTGTGGTCTTGGTTGCTTTGGCCGAAGAGGTTGCCGTATCTTTTTGCGGCTTTTTCTGGTTATTTGTCGGTTTCTTTTTAGCAGCGGGCATTATTGTCTCCCAGTCTGTTCAAAACTCTTCGACTTGCTGAGGAACCTGATGGCGTCGGGAATGTTCAGCTGTATTGATAATCCGATATACGGGCTGGCGCGAAGCCCCGTCTCTTCCTGTGTTAAGGTTGAGCTGCGTCGGCCAATGAATGCAACCCCAGCCGAGAGGCTGGTATAAGGCAGAAGCTGCAGTCCAGCGCCCACGAAAAATGGGGGCACCGGGCTCAGAGAATTAATGCCCGGCGGGCCGGAAAAACGACCCTCTGGCCCAAATGGCCCAAGGGTGCTTCCGACCCCGACCTCTAGGAATGCAAGGCGCCTGAGATCATATATTCCATTGGTCCACATGGGCTCTTCAAACAGATTTGGCCAGAAGTAGATCTGTAACCCCGTTTGATGAAGCCAAAAGGGCTGCGTCGCATCGAGGATGCAATTAAACCCAGTGGTCAGAGTAATATAGTTGAACAGCCACGATTGCTGGCCACCCTGAACGACGATTTCGGGCTGACGAGCAACGATGTTAACTACGCTGACTGCCAGGAGTTTCTGCAGTTCAATGACGGTTTCATGCCATTTATTACTAGCTTCTACATAAGAAGCCAGCTTCGATGCCATCCAGTCCATAGGATTTTCGGTAATGTTGGCATACTGCGGCCAGAACCACACTCGATCATGGACGGGGGGATATGGTGTTGTTGCTTTGGGTGACCTACAGACGAAATACCCCTGCTCCGGCTTGCAGTTTTGCAGAAGTAGGCTCAACCAACGCCCGGTCTGAGCCCAGATGGTCTGGGGTCGAGCATCGATGCTGCGTTCCGTTTCCGGCGTATCGTGATCGGCTCGCAAGGCGATGAGTATCACATCGCTCAGTGCCTCCAGCCGATCCTGGATCTCAAGCAGAGGTCCGAGGCGACTGTTATCCAGCAGTGCTCCCTGCCGTGACAAGTCGTCTATATCCTTGAGGAATATCTGGCCGAAGTCGCGAAATTCGGTGTAGCTACCAGCGAGCAAGACGCGACCATGGGTCCATTCTAGGAGCTCGCGCACAGAAATATTGGAGTCCGGCAGCAGCAGCTTGCTGAGATCAATTTTCAGCTCTCGCCGGTCCTCTGGTTTTATCGGGCTGCTGCTGTTCGCTACAATAATCGATGAAAAGTTCGAAGATAACCAAATGTGGCTAATTCGTACTTTGCCGTCGGCGCTATAAAATGAAATTCCAGACTTTCCTTTATTCTTGTCCGTATCTTTGTTTTTATCCGTATCAACGACCGCTATCACCTGCTTGCCTTCATTGGCGAGGAGCCCGAGCAGGAGCGCTGCCAGTGGGTCGCCCTGACTAGGATTTCCGAGAGCCATGTAGTCACCCGTGCGCGCCGGTTTGACAAACTCTGACCAGTGTTCGGTAATGTACTTGAACTGATCAATGGTTGCTACATTAAATGGAGTACTAGCCTGCGAGATGAGCTCATTGATCTTTGGTAGAATTTTCGATGAATCGGTTTTCCCGGCGGCGTTTAGAGTTTGACTAATGGCATTTTCGTAGGTTTGATATGCAGTGTCAACACAAGGACTTGTTGTTGATTTCGTGGGGGCTGGTTGTATTGCACATTTCTGAAGTGATGTTATGAGGTCGGCAACGGCGTCGGTGACAGCATCAGCGGCTTTTAGCGACGTACCTTCTTGATATAGTAATAGACAATAGGAAGCATCGGTTCGGAAGAAACGGTCGCCGGGGATCAAAACTTTGTAGGGGGGGGGATCTTTGCCTGATTCTCCATCAGGGCGTATCCAGGCACCAGGCAGATATGCCTGGTGATATTTGAGCAGCCAGTCAAAGTCATCGGCGGCTTCAGTCGCACTGGGTTTGCCCCAAAGTTCGCCAATCGCGATGGTGCCAGTCTTGCTAAATAATGATTTGGGATCGCTGTTCAGGTTTGATAACGCCTTGCGCACCTCCGTACAGCCCTTGATCCCAATGCCTTTTCGGATGCCCCACGGAGCATAGGAATAGCGGACAAATACCGGATACACTGCCTTCGCACCGACTGCAGGGGTGCCTGTCAGGTAGAAGCTTTGTCCGAGCGGCAGGGGGCGGTTTGGCCCGGCGTCAGTCAACGTGATCGAGGGGATGTCATCGGCTCGCAGGGAGCGCAGCGCGACAAGCTGCAAGCCAAGCACGCCGACTAGGCACATGAGCCAGGCCGGTGGAGCAGAGCCGAAGAGTCGGGGGAGTCGGGGGGGGCGAGAGGAAGATTGCATGGCGAGTTTCTTTCTGTTTCCTGCGACGTCTATGGGTACCCCTGCCCCGAGGGCTGGGCCTAGCCAGACTCCCCTAGAGAGGGGAGCGCCGGCCACCGCGAGGGCTGAACTCCTCGCGGGGAACACGCAAGACCGAGGAGATCGAGGAACGGGCGAGAGCTTCGGTCGGCGCCGGGGCTTGGATACTGTGGGTCGAGTGTTGCGTTGCTATCCACGATGCAAGCCCTACGCCAGCTTGCCTAGTCGCGCCGGCTCGCTCTTGCGGTCGCGGGGAGTCGCAGGGATTGGCGCGAAACGACTAGCTTTCTCGCGCGGACCGAGGTCGCTGAGACTTGGGGCTACCCTCGCCGACCTGGACTCCGGACCGGCGAGCCCGAAAGCTAGCCGACGATTTGTCGCAAACCTGGCGTTTTCGGGTGGCAACGCGGAATTTTTTGCGGAGATGTCTTGAGGACCCACGCGGCGCACCCGCCCAACGGTGACGAGGGCCCATCCTGGCGGTTGGTCGTCGGCCTAGTCGTAGCCCTGCGCCTGCTTGCGGAACATCGTGGCGTAGAGGCCGCCGCGGGCCAGTAGCTCGGCGTGGGTGCCGGTTTCGAGGACGCCGCTTTTTTCCAGGACGACGATGCAGTCGGCTTGGCGGACGGTGGGGAAGCGGTGCGAGATGAGGATGACGGTGCGGCCGCGGGCGAGGTCGCGGACGCGCTCGAAGACCTCGGCCTCGGCGTCGACGTCGAGGGCGGCGGTGGGTTCGTCGAGCACTAGGACATCGGCGTCCTGCCGCATGAAGGCGCGGGCCAGGGCCATGCGCTGCCACTGCCCGCCCGAGAGATCGATGCCCTTGTCAAACCAGCGACCGAGCTGGGTGTTGATGCCTTCGGGGAGTGCCGCGATGACCTCGCTGGCGCCGCCTTGCTCGACAGCTTTCTGCACGCGGGCGTCGTCTTTGGCGTGGCTGGGATCGCCGTACGCGACGTTGTCGCGCGCCGATAGCTGGTACTGATTGAAGTCCTGAAAGATGACCGAGATGCGGGCCCGCAGCAGCTCTTTGGGCAGGCTGCGGATGTCTTGCCCGTCGAGAAGAACGCGGCCTTCGCTGGGTTCATACAGGCCGGTGAGCAGCTTGATGAAGGTGGTCTTGCCGGCGCCGTTGTGTCCGACCAAGGCCAGGCTGCGGCCGGCGGGGATGTGCAGGTTGATGTGGCGCAGCGCGAAGCCTTCCTGGCCGGGATACTGAAAGCCGACATCGTCAAAGCGAATGCCGCGCTCGTCGGACGGGGCCGTCGACTGACTGGCCGGCTGGCCGCCCTGAGTCGGCAAGGCCAGCGGTACCGACTCGGTCGGCTGGGCCAGAAAGCTCAGCAGGTTCGACATGTACAGGTCGTGCTCGTACAGCGCTCCGATGCCCAGAAGCAGGCTCTGAAACGACTGCTGCCCCTGCCGGAAGGCCAGCACGTACAGCGTCATGTCGCCTAGGCTCAGCGCGCCACCGACGGTGCGATAGACGATGTAGAGATAGCAGCCGTAAAACGACAGCGTGCCCAGCTGGGCCAAGAACGTCACCCAGGCGGTGCGGCGCAGGGCCACGCTGCGCTCGTCCTGCCAGATGCGGTCGCCAATTTCTTCGTAGCGCGACAGCAGCGTCGGACCCAACCCATGCGCCATCACTTCCTTGGCGTGCTCGTCGCTGGCCAGCACGTATTCCAGGTAGTTCATGCGTCGGCTCTGGGCCGCGGTGCGGTGACGCAGCTCATACGTCAGGCGGGAAAAGCGCAGCTCGGCCAGGGCGGCGGGAAAGGCGGCGACCAGCAGCACACAGACGGCCAGCGGGCTGAAGCTGAGCAGCAGCGCGACAAAGCCAAGCAGCGTCACCAGCGCCGACAGCAGGTTTAAGCCCTCGCTGGTGAGGGCCAGCGGCCGATACGAGGCCTCGCGTCGCGCCCGCGTCAGCTGATCGTAGAAGCTGGGATCTTGGAAGTGCTTCAGCTGCAGCGTCAGCGTCTTTTTGAGGATGGTGACGTTGACCGCCAGGCCCAGGCGCGTGCCCATCAGCTGACGCGCCACGGCAGAGCCGCGCTGTGCCGCACCCATGCCCATCATCAGACCGAGCTCGACACCGACCCACGACAGGGCGCGCCGCAGATCGTGGGCGACGACGGCATCGACGATCGATTTTCCGACCCAGGCCACGCACAGCGGCAGGATCGCGCTGAGTGCCAGCAGCACCATCCACAGCGTCGCGGCCCGCGGCGAGCTCTGCCAGGCCATGCGCAGTGCTTGGGCGGCTCGCCACACTCTCGCCGAGAGCTGCTGGCCACTCGCATACTTCATCGGGCCTAGGTTGGGCGTGTTCGGGGTCGACATCACTCGGGCTCGCTGCTTGGAGTCGGCGGCAGGGGCGTCAGACGCAAAAAAGTCAGGTCATTTTCCGGTGTTTTTGTCGGTCTGCGTCGAAATTCAGCCGCCCTCACTAAAGCGCCGCCGGGTCCCCGGGACATCCAGCAGGACATCGGCCAGCGCGGCCGACAGCGGAAAGTTTGGGCAGTTGTGCTGCAGCCAGAAACACTCGCCAGCGGGATTGGCTTCCAGAAAGACATGGCGTCCGCTTGGCTCGACGATCAGATCGATGGCGCTGTACTGCATGCCGATCGCGGTCATGTATCGGTGCAGCTTGTCTTCGACGTCGCGCGGCAGCGTGTATGGCTGCCAGGATTGCAACAGTGTCACCCCGCGCTCGCGCCAGTCGACTTCAGCACCGGCGGTGGCCTGCGAATCAACGGCCGCCGCGAAGAGGCGATTGCCGATCGCGGTGACGCGCAGCTCGACTTGCTTTTCGACCCGCTCTTGAAAAACCATCGGGCAGTAGCGCAGGCCGTCGAGCTTATCGAGGTGCTGGTCAAAAAGCGCGGTGGTGAACACCACCTGCTCTTCACCCGCGTCGCTGAACACGGAAAACGCCGACAGCATCTTGGCCACGGCGCCCCGCGGGCAACTGGCAATGAATTCCCGCGCCGCCTGCGTATCGTTGGTCATCAGCGTGCGCGGCGTCGAAAGACCCAGCGACTGCGCCAGACGCAGCTGGAACGGCTTGTGACCGTTTTTGCGCACCAGCTCCGGCGTATCGACGATGGGGCAGGGCGCCGCGGCGAGCACTCCGCGCAGCAGGGCCTCGATCTCTTCGACGCAGCCGTGCCGCAGCTGTTTGTCCATGTCCTGCGGCAGCTGGCCGCCCCAGCGCGCTCGGCGATACCACACCGCATCGTCAGGCCCGAGCGTGACCTCGCTCCCTCCTTGGCGGAAGGTCAGGCGTCCGCCGGCGGCTTCCTGGCTGAAGAAGACTTCGCCGCTGAGCGGAAACTCATCGCTGTTGAAGCGCAGCATGTGGGCGCCGCGGGCCCCTAGCTCGGTCTGTAGCTCGCGCAGGATGCCGTTGATGTCTTTCGAGTGGGTGATGACGACAACCTGTCGTCCCTGTTGGCTCTGCGTGCTCATCGTGCTCCCCCATGACCTGTGTGACTGTGGCGTAGTAGGGCGTCGGCCAGGGCGGCACTGATTGGCAGCCCCAGGTCGCGTTCGAGCATTCCCCACTCGCCGTGTGGATTGACTTCCAGAAAGACGTACTCGCCCTCGGGCGTAACGATCAAATCGAGGGCCCCCTGACGCAGCGACAAGCGCGCCATCAATGCCGCTAGCTTCTCGTGGACGGCGGTGGGCAGCTCGTGCGGCTGCCAGCTGGCCGTCGACTCGTAGCGCCAATCGACGCCGCAGCGGGCGCCATCCAGAGCCCCGACAAACGCCTGGCCATCGACCCAGGCGATCCGCAATTCGTAGAGTTTCTCAATATATTTCTGAAATACCATGGGACAAATCGACAGACCGGATAGCGCCTGCAGATCGCTGGGTCGCAGCAGCCGGGTGGGCAGTCCGGTGCCGCCCCCCATCGAATACCCCAGCGAGCGCTGCAGCTTGGCGATGACGCGTCCGTCGTGAGCGGCGTAAAACGCCTGTGCCGCCTGCGGGTCAGCGGTGATCAGCGTCGGCGGAATCGCCAGCCCGATGGACTGCGCCAGGCGCAGCTGACGCGTCTTGTTTTCGGCCGCGGCCATGGCGTCGGGCGGGTCGATCCAGAAGGCCTCGCCCAGCAGATCCAGGAAGCCGCTTAGGGTGGTCAGCGACTCACGCACTGCGGTCTGGGCCTGCTCGCGCGGCAGGCTGGGACTGAACGTGGCCGG
Organism: uncultured Myxococcales bacterium; assembly: GCA_937952145.1. GTDB lineage: Bacteria > Myxococcota_A > Polyangia > Palsa-1104 > JAEUJZ01 > JAEUJZ01. The sequence continues at coordinate 19,505 of CALFYE010000111.1, read as the reverse complement.
CCACAGGCGCCACAGCCAGACCGCGTCCACCCGCAGCGGCTCGCTGCGAAGCAGCAGCCGGGGTAGCGCGGTCGGCTCCAGCGTCGCCGACAGGGCCAGGGTCTGCGGAAAAGTGTCGGTATCGAAGCGCAGCACCTGCGCGCCGCGCGCTGCCAGGGCACCTGCCACTCGGCTGGTGCAGAACGGCTCGGCTTGATGCGACAGCAACAGAACTGATGGGTCAGCGCTCATCTCATCTCTCCGAAGGTTCTGTCCGGGATCGTGTCCGCAGCACTAGGCAGCGTCCCGAGCCACCGAGTAGAGGTGCCTGGCCACCCGCCTAGGGTGAGCGGGGACTAGTAGTCGCGATCGCCGAGCCCGGTCGTCGCCTCGTCGTCGTCGCTGGGGTACTTCTTGGTGCAGGGGTTATCGAGGCAGTGATAGGTCGGGGCGGTGCCGCCGCTCTCGGCCTGGGGATCGCTCTGCGACGACAGCAGGTGGGCGAAGAACGGGACAGCGCCGCTCTCGCTGGCTTCGACAAGCTTCTTGGACATGGGCTTCTCCTTCTGGGTTGGTCCCACCGGGAGACCACCTGGCCCCCCGGTCTACGCGACAGTCGCGCGGGACGAGCCGAAGCCACGGCAAGGCCTGCGCCAGGCGGGGCCAGCGAACCTTTCGGCGGCAGATCGCGGACTTAGGCGAACGCAGGCGGAGGCCGATGCGCGCGGGTTCGGCGCAGTCACGCCGATTTGGCGTGAGTCGTCGCGCGAAATCGGCGCAGCCACTGGGCGCGCCTGACTACTTGTCTCGCAGGCCGTACTGTTTCAGCTTGGTGACGAAGGTGCGCAGCGGCATGCCGATGAGCTCAGCGGCTTGGCGCTGATTGCCGCGACTCTGCTCCAGCGCCTCGCGCATGCGGCGGGCTTCTAGCTCTTGCACTTCGTCGGCGATGCGGCGGAAGCCTGGACTGGGGGACGAGACCGCGCTTTCGGCTGGGCTGCTGGTGTTGGAAGACGGGGCGGGGGGCGCTGCGGCGGCGTGCAGGAAGCGCGGGGGCAGGTGTTCAGGGTGGATCTCGGGGCCGGCCACCGTCGCTGCGCAGTAGTCCATGAGGTTGCGCAGCTCGCGTACATTGCCGGGAAAGGGGTGCAAAAGCAGCGCGCTCAGCGTCGGCTCTGCCAGACGCAACGGCTCGCGGCCCAGCTTCCCGCAAGCCACGTGCAGAAAGTGTTCAGCCAAAGGCGCGATCTCGCTTGGGCGCTCGCGCAGCGGCGGTAGCACGACCATCGCCGCCGCGAGTCGGAAGTACAGGTCTTGGCGAAAGCGTCCGGCTCGTACCTCGTCTTCGAGATCGCGGTTGGTGGCGGCTACGACGCGGCAGTCGATCTTGCGCTCGCGCAGGCTGCCGACGGGACAGATGATCCCGCTCTCTAGCGCGCGCAAGAGCTTGGCCTGCGCCGCCAGCGGAAGCTCGCCGATTTCGTCGAGAAACACCGTGCCACCGCTAGCCGCTTCCATCCGCCCCAGCTTGTCGGCGATGGCGCCCGAGAAGGCGCCGCGGGCATGGCCGAACAGCTCACTTTCGAAGAGATTTTCGGGCACGGCGGCGCAGTTGATGGTGAGCAGCGGTCCCGACTTGCGTGGTGAGAACAGGTGCACGGCCTGCGCGGCATTTTCTTTGCCGGTGCCGGTCTCGCCGCTGATCAGCACGGGCAGCATGCTGCGCGACAGCCGACGAATCAGCTCATAGACGCGGACCATCGCCGGATCGCAGATCAGGCTGCGCTGCTCGCCGAGCTCGATCAAGACCGGGGGGCTGTCGCTGCGTCGGTTGGCACGCGTCGGCGGGTCTTCCCTTCGGCGATGCAGGACCAGGGTCAGGCTGCCGACCACGACGACGTCGCCAGAGGTGATGGCGCGTTCTTCTTCGCCGACCAAGGCTTCGCCATTGACCCAGGTGCGATTGCGGCTGCCCAGGTCGCGCACGCGGATGCTGTCGCGATCGATGACGATGCGGGCATGCAGTCGCGAAGCCGACTGATCGTCGATGCGCAGGTCGGCTTCGGGGGCGCGTCCGACGAGCAGCTGACCACTTGGGGGCAGCGGAAACAGGGACGAGGTCTCAGCGCGAATCACCAAGAAGTAGGCGCGAGCGCCAAGTGAGGTGCCCGGGCTGGGCGTGCTGCTGATGGTGGTTTCGTTGTTCATGCCTCTACCTGACGGACTGCTTCTTTTGGGGCGGGCTGCTCGGCGTGGGTGCTGCGTCCGCTGCCATCGGCGCGACGAGCTCGGCCGCATCACTCAAGCGCGCGTTCTCGGCCAGCTCGGCTTGGATCAGCGCATCCGCCGGATCGTTGCTCTGCAGCGCGGTCAGGATCTCGCGAGCAGCCTTGAGAGCTTGCGTCGCGGCGCCGCTGCGTCCCAGGGCCTGCTCGATGCGCGCTCGCTTGCGCAGGATGCGAGCCTGACACAGTCGCAGCTCTAGCCAGCCGGCTTCTAGCCTTTCCTGCTCGGCGATTTGGCGCAGCGCGTCTTCATAGTGCGGCAGGGCCTGCACGATGTAGGGGCTACTGCCCGCGGCATCGCCGAGCCGTTCGTAAAGCGCGACCAAGCGATCGCGATGTCGCGCCGCATCAGGAGCCGCCATGTGCAGCGACTCTTGCAATTCCAAGGCCCGGGCATAGCGCGCCTGTGCGGCGGTCACTTGTCCTGTGCGCAGCTCGACATCGCCGACGCGCTGCAGCGTCGCAGCCAAGCGCCAGCGATGGCCGTGGTTTTTGTCGTCGCTTGAAAACAGGGACTCGCCGATGCGCAGAAGCTCGCTGGAAAGCGGCGCTGCCTCAGCCGTCTTGCCGGCGTGCAGCAAGTAGTCGGAGAGTCGCAAGCCGCTGTCGATCACCGCTCGCCGCGCCTGGACATCGTTGGGCGCGGCCTTGAGCAGGGCGCTGACCTCGTCATACGACTGCCGCAGATCGGCGACCGCTTCCTCAGCGCGGCCCAGGTGCTCGCGGGCCAGGCCACGGACCTGCAGCACCCGCGAATAAAGGACGTGATAGCTCGAACCCTGCTGATCGGTGGGCGCGATGCGGCGCAGCATGTCGACGGCGCGCTCGGCCATAGCCAGGCCGTCGACGCTGCGACCAAGCTGAATCAGCGTCTGCGCGATGCGGTAGTGAATGCCGCACATCTGCCAGCGATAGGCTTTGTTGTCGGGCTCGCGCTTCCACAGCGGGGACAGCAGGCTCTGTGCCGTTTCGTACGCGGCCAGCGCCGAGCGCTGTCGCCCCTGCGCCTGCGCCAAGTCGCCGAGCAAGAGGTGGCTGCCCACGACCTCCTGCGCCGGCAGCGCGTCCCCCGGCGCCGCTCGCAGGAGCTCTTGCCGAATCGAGAGCGCCCGCTCGTACTGCGTGCGTGCTTGCTGCAAGTCGGCGACCTGTTCCAGTGCATCGCCCAGCCCGTCGTGCGCGTTGGCGAGCAGCAGGCGATAGCCGCGCTCGGCCGGGCGAGCCCGGACCAGGCTCTCGGCCCCGCGGATGGCGACTTCAAACTCGCTCTTGGCGGTGCTCAGGCCGGCGTGGTGGCGTGCGAAGTCGCCGCGTAGGGTGTGCAGCCGTACCAGCGCCTCGGCGACCTCTAGATCATCGGGAAGCTGCTCGAACAGCGTCGTCAGCTGGCGATCCGTCAGGTCGAGGAGCCCCTGGCTGGCGGCCGTCGCCCCCGGCATCGGGCGCAGGTTGCGGCGAATGATGGTAAGGATCTCGGCGGTACTGGCCAAGGTCTGCTGTCGCTGTCGCACCGCCAAGCGCCGCTGCTTGTTCGCGTAGTAGGCGAGGCCCAAGAGGCTGCCCAGCACGCCGAGCAGCGCCGCCGACCACAGCAGTCGCCGCAGCCGCCGTCGGCGCTCCCGTGCACGTCGCGACAGCGGGGCGCTCAGCGGGGGCAGCACCGGCTGGGATCGCTGGCCAGGCGACTCCTCGGGCAGAAGCGGCAGCAGACGCTCGCGCACCTGCGCCATCGGTGGGCGCGAGAGCGGACTCTTGGCCAGCATCTCGTGCAGCAGCGTGCGCAGATCCGCGGGGATGGGTGAGTCGTCGGCGGTGCTGCGTTCGGGCAGGGGCGGGGGGGGCTCGCGCAGGTGGCGCTCGATCAGCTCCCAGCTCGACGCGGCGCTAAACGGTGGGGCGCCCGTCAGAAGCTCATAGCCAATCGCCCCCAGCGAATACACGTCGGCGGCCTCGTCGGCCGAGTGGGCGTCGAGGCACTGCTCGGGCGCCATGTACTTCAGCGTGCCCAGCACCGCACCATCGCGCGTGGTGTTGTGCGAAGAGCTAGACGCCCCGTCGGGCGACTGCAGGCGGGCGAGCCCGAAGTCGAGGATCTTGATCGCGCCGCCTTCGCCTTCGCCAGTTGGCATACACATGATGTTGGCCGGCGAGAGATCGCGATGGATGACGCCCGCGGCATGAGCGGCGGCCATGGCGAAAGCGCACTCCGCAAGGATAGCGATGGCTTGCAGCGGTGCGAGCCGGCCACCCATCGCTTGCAGTCGGTCGCGCAGCGGCTGACCCGGCAGGTACTCCATCACCAGGTAGCCCGTGCCATCGGGCAGCACGTCGTGATCGAGGATGGCGACGATGCCAGGATGGGTCAGGCGGCCCATTGCGCGGGCCTCGGCGCCAAGGCGCTTGGCGATATCCGGCCGCTCGCGGCTGCTGGGATGCAGGAGCTTGAGCGCGGCCTGTCGCCCCATGCGGACGTGCTCGGCCAGGAACACCACGCCCATGCCGCCTTCGCCCAGCACGCGCAGCAGGCGGTAGGTCCCGACGACCCGGCCGATCCACTCCTCGCCCCAGTCGGCACGACTGTTCGGCGGCATGCGGCGCTTATCCTCCCCCCGGCGCAGAAGCATCGCCGGGGCAGGCGGGGTGTGCGGCGGCCTTTTCGGCAGGCGTTTCGGCGGGGCGGACTCGACTTTCAGGTTGACGTCGGCCCGTCGGTCGTCGTATTCCTACAGAGCCTTTGCGGGAGTAATTCAGTGGTAGAATGCCAGCTTCCCAAGCTGGACGTCGCGGGTTCAAGTCCCGTCTCCCGCTCCAGAGTCCCCCTGCAAGAAGCCGCTCTCCCCCGGAGGCGGCTTTTTTGTTATCTGGTGGCTGCAAAGCTTGGCACCGCTCCTTCTTTTTATCCTTCAATTTACCTTTGTAAATAGATCGTGCCAGTCCCGGGCTGCTGGCCGCCACCGACCGCGACTCAGCGAGGCGATGCGCACGCCGGTTGTCGTCTGATTTGGCTGAAGACAGCCGACGCCAGGGCGCGGGGTGCCCGCCGAATCGTGGCAAGATTAATTGATTATCAAAATGGCCAAAATGTTGATTCGGTTCATGATTTTTAAATATCTAAATAAAGGCCGCAAGCCGACCCCGAAGTGGCTTCGCTGGTTTCTGGATTGCTTGCGGGAGGGCCAAGCGGGGTGGGGCGGCAGCGCTATTTGAAGACGTACCCGGCCTGCAGTCCGACGGTGCCGCGGCCGTAGATGGCGATGCCACCCTGACCGAGTCCGGCGCGACCGAGCAGGGCCAGACGCAGGACGCCGCGGCCACCCAGCTTGAGCGGGACTTCGAAGCCGCCGCCGACCGCGCCCCCGGCATCGGGCTGTGCGGACTCGGGCGTGACCTTGAAGCCGATGTAGCCGACTTCCCAGCTGGCGAATGACACGAAGCGCACGAGCGACAGGACGTCGGCTTGCAGGGCGACGCCGCCGACGTAGGACGCGGCGAAGCTGGGGGCGACGCGCAGGCTGGCACCGTGGTTGGTGAAAAGGACGAAGTTGCCGAAGGCGACACCGACCAGGGCCGTGCCCTCGGCACGCCAGCCGCCTCCGCCGGGCAGGACGTCGCGGCGCAGGGGGAAGCCATCGCTGGAGTACACCGGATCGATGGCGATGCTGCGGTCAAGGTAGCTGGTGCTGGTCGCGCCGACCACCGACGCCATGCCCTGCAGGGCAAAGCGGCTGCGGCGCAGGGCGGGCGTGCGCACCGCGGCGTTGATGTTGCCAAAGCCTGCGGCGGTCTCGCCGGGAGGTGTGCTGAACGAGGCCCGCAGCGCGCTGACCCACACGTCGGCGCCAAAGCCTCCGCGCATGAGCAGCCGGCCACCGGCAGCAATGCGCATCGCGCCATGCGTCGAAAATTCCAGCCGTGCGCCGATGTGCGAGCGTGCCCAGGGCGAGCGCACGCCTTCGAGCGGAGCCTCACCAAAGCCGCCGAGGAGCACATCTTCCGCGTTCACGCTGGCTGGCGAGAGGGGGGGAAGCGCATTGGGATCCGTCGCAAGACCGGCCACAGCGCCATGGGCGGGGCCATCCGACGGGCTGGGACTGCCGCCGCTCCCCGGCTCGGCGGGTCGGGCCACGGGGGGCGCGGGTGTCACGACTGCGACCGGTGGTGGAGAGACCATCGGATCGCTGGCTGGCGGCGGCGTGTCGTCGGTGGGGACGGTGGTGGACAGCGGCACCTCGGCCATCAGGCCAGCCACCATGACGCGCAGGCGGTGCATACCGCGGCTCGGGGCTCCGGCGGGCGGAACGTCGCCATCGAGCAGCACCGACACCGGCAAGCTCGGCGGCCCGCTCACGATGGGTAGCTGACCGATCTGCGTGTGGACCATGCCGGTCGGCGACAGACCGCTGACCCGGGCAATCAAGAATCGAATGGGGGGGCCTTCCATTCCGCGGGCGCCGATGTCATCGATGGCGAAGACGCGGACGTGATAGCTGCCGACCTCGACGCCGGGAAGCTCAAGCTGCGGCTGATCGCCGGCAAGCTCTTGGCTGCTGACCAGGACCGGATCGGGCCCGCTCTCAAAGCGCAGCAGATCGGCGCGATAGCGGGCGGCCCCCATCACGGGTGAGAAGCGCAGGCCGACTTCGCGGGTCGCCTCGCCAGTCAGGAACAGGTCCGGCACGCTAAGCCACTGCGGTGCTGGCAGGAGCGTATGCGGCTGCGAGGCGGGCTCGCCCTTGCTGCAGCGGCTGGCCTGACCGGAGCGCACATCGACGGCGCCTGGGTTGTTACCGCCGAGGCGCACGTAGCCATCGATGACCTCGGTGGTGGTGACGTTGCCCTCGACCCGCAGGCGGGCTTCCTTGGCGCGGATCCACGATCGGCCGCAGGGCGTAGCGACATAGAACATCGTCGGGGGCTGGCCGCTCCGCGTCGAGATCGTCACTTCGCCGCGCGCCAGGTACACGGCATCGCGCGCTAGGAGCGCAGCCAGGCTGTTGCTGCCCAGAGCGAGGCTGGTGCCCGCGGCAGAGATCAGCTCGATGCCGCCGCGGCGAGTGAGGACTTCGTCGCGTGCAGCCAAGGCCGTGGTGGGTGACACGCTGAGCTCAGGCGGCTCGCCCCCGTGGTTGTAGACCACATCGCCACGCTGCGAGACCACACGCAGGATGCCGGCTGCGGTGGCTGCGCCGGCCCCGACATCTCCGCCGCGCAGCGGAGGGATGCCAGTGCGTGGCCGTGGGCCCGCCGGGGGAGGGACCGCCGTCGCCGCGGGAGCCGCAGGAGGAGCGGGGGTCTGCGCTGCACCGGTGCCGAGCCAGCCCGACAGCGACAGCGAAAACGCCAACAGCGCGACAGCCCCGATCCGCCCCCGCAGAGCGCATCGCGGAGTAGCACCTGGGGCCAGTACACGGGAAGGGCTAGGGGGCGGGTGCGCGACGATCATCGTTACTATCCCACGGATTTTATTATGATAGGCGAGGTTTACCGACGATGTCTATGCCGATATCTGAATCAGCCGCGCGCCCTGCGCAGGGCGCGGTGATGGCGACGGAAGTAGGAGTGGCGATGGGTGCAAGTGGGGGCGGGCTGTGCGCGGCCCACCTCCCAGAGCGGGACGAGGCAGATCTGTCCCCCATCGTCGTGCAGAAGTATGGCGGGAGCTCGGTGGCCAGCCCGGAGCGACTCCGGCAGGTAGCGGCGCGCGTCGCTGCAGCGCATCAAGCCGGGCAGCGAGTAGTGGTCGTCGTCTCGGCGATGGGCAAGACCACCGATGAGCTCTTGACCCTGGCCAAGAGCATCGCGCAAAGTCCGCCGCGCCGCGAGCTCGACATGCTGCTTTCCTGCGGCGAGCGCATCTCGATGGCGCTGCTCGCGATGGCGCTGTCCGAGCTGGGTGTGCCGGCCATCAGCTTCACGGGATCGCAGTCGGGCATCTTGACCAACGATCGCCACTCGGGCGCTCGCATCATCGAAGTGCGCCCGGTGCGCATTGAAGACGAGCTGGCTCGTGGATACGTGGTGATCGTCGCGGGCTTCCAGGGAATGAGCTACAAGCGCGAGATCACAACGCTCGGTCGCGGCGGATCCGATACGACCGCCGTCGCGCTGGCGGCGGCGCTGGGGGCGGCGCACTGCGAGATCTATTCGGATGTCGATGGGGTCTACACCGCCGATCCGCGCCTGGTGCCCGATGCGCGCCACATCCCACAGCTGGCGTATGACGAGATGCAAGAGCTCGCCGCCCATGGCGCCAAGGTGTTGAACGCGCAGGCGGTGGAGTGGGCCCAGCGGGCTGGCATCGTCATTCACGCCAGAAAGACGCAGCCGCCGCAGCCGAGCGGTCCTGCGCCTTCGCGCGAGACGAAGATCGTCGCCCGCCGGACGCCCGGACCAAGCCCGGCCGACGGTGAGTGGGGGATGCAGGGGCGACTAGCGACCGCGGTCACCAGCACGGCGCAGCTTGTCGAGATCAGCACACCCACGCACGGTCGAGCGGTGCTGGCGGTGTTGCAGAGCCAGGGCGTCAGCCTGCGTGAGCTGGCGCTCGATCTGTTGCCTGGGGCGGACGGCGTGGGCTCGACGGGCCAAGCGCTGCGCGCGAGCTTCGTTCGCGATGACTTGCCTGACTTTGCCCACACCCTGGCGCAGCTTTCGGCTGCGGCGCAAGGCTCGCTGTCGTGCTGCGACACCTTGGGATCGGTTACTGCCGTCGGGCCAGGCCTCGGCAGCTCAGCACCAGCGCTGGCGGCGGTCGATGCCGATCTGGCGGCGGCCGGGCTGCACGTCGTGCGCTATCGGCAGAGCGGCCTATGCCTCACGATCTATCTGCCGACCGCTGAGATCGCAGCAGCCACGCGGCGAGTGCATGACCTGCTGTGCCGCGATTCCTCGGAACGTAGCGGCTAAGCCCGCCCTCGCTCACTTACTTGCTGGGAGCTGCGGGGCTGGGCGCCGCGCCTTGCACTCCGATCTTCTCGGAGGGGTCGCTGGGCACGGCCGTTGGCGGGGCGGCTGCATCGATCGCTGCGGCGGGGCCGCCGTCTTCGCTGGCGACCGCTGGGGCCTCATCGGTCGCCGGGACACTCTGGGGTAGTGCTCGCAGCGTGACGCTTGCGATCTCGTCGCGTGCAAGCGAGAGATCGACACGCGACTCCAGGTGACCAGGGGCGCGCACCATCACGCTGACCGTGCCCGTGCTGCGGGCGTATTCGATCATGAGTGGAGTCTGGCCGATGAGTGTATCCGACGGCAGCGGACCGCGGACCTCAGCACCGGCGGGGATGCTGGTCAGCGACCAGTGGACGGTGGAAGTGACCTTGGCCGCACTGCCGGCATCTGGGCTTGCGTTCGGCGCAGCAGTCCCCTGACGCAGCGCACCAAGCCAGCCCACCGCTCCGCCGGCCGCCGCGGCCAACAGGACGACCACCAGCCCGAAGAAGAGCAGTCCGCGTCTTGCGGGCTGGGGCGTCGCGCTCGCCGAGCGGGGGGCGCTGCTCGACGGGGTAGCCAACGGGATGGGCGCAGCGGGCTCGGGCTCCTTGGCTGGATTTGGCGGCGGGCTCTGCGCTTCGCCAGGGTTCTTGCCACTGTTGATGCTGCCGGCTACGGCCGAGACCGCACCCGCCAGCGCCGGAATACGCGCCAGCTCGGCAGCTACCTCGGCGGCTGAGGGGCGCTCGGCCTGCTGCTTGGCGAGCATGCGATGAACCAGCGCCGCGAGCTCAGGATGGATCTGCGGCACCTTGGAAAGAAGCGAGGGTGCCTCCTGATACATGTGCATCGAGAGCAGCTCGGCATCCGTCTCAGCGTCGAACGGGATATCGCTCGACAGCATCTCGTACAAGATGATGCCCAGCGAGTAGACGTCGCTCTTGTCATCGACATCCCGCGCACTGCGGCACTGTTCGGGAGCCATATAGGCCGGCGTGCCCAAGATCGTGCCGGTGCCCGTCAAGCCGCCGCCGTCCGCCGTATCCGGCTGAACAACCTTGGCCAGTCCGAAGTCGAGGATCTTGGCGCGCTCACCGCCCGCCGCCTCGGCATCGGCGACGATCATGATGTTCACCGGCTTCAGATCACGGTGAATGATGCCCTTGCTATGCGCCGCGGCCAGCGCTGAAGCCATCTGTCGGCAGAGCCGCACCGCGACATCGGGAGCCAGTCGTCCGCCGCTTCGCTCTAGGCGCTGACGCAGCGTATCGCCGTTGAGATACTCCATGACGATGTAGGCGCTGCCGTCGGTGGTCTGGCCGAACTCGTAGATGTTCACCAGGCTCTGGTGCTGCACGATGTTGACGGCGCGCGCTTCGTTGATGAAGCGCTGCACGATCTGCTTGTTGTTGGCGTAGCGCCGATGCAGGACCTTGATCGCGGCCCGTCGGCCGATCTGATCGTGGACGCCTTCATAGACCTGGCCCATCCCGCCTGCCCCCAGCAGGCGCACGATGGAATAGGCACCGATCTTTTGATTCTCCAAAGCAATCCTCGACGAGACGTGGGAGCCCCCGGCCGGACGGCACACCCGCCGCAGGCCGGGGCCGTGGGGAGGGCTGCTGAGCTGCGCCGACTAAGGTGGCTAGGGGATTATATCAAACGAAATTCCGAGCCATTTCACTCATAATCAGCGGAGCGATGTCGTTTGGCGCATCCTGGGCATCCGGCGATAACTATCGGATTGACCTCGTGCGCACGATTGCTTGGGTTCGGGTCTGGAAGCGACCCGACCTAAGCCGCGAGCAGGGCTCGGCCCTGGCCCAGCAAAAGGTGAAGCTGCTACGACAGCTCGCCGAGGGGCCGCGCAGCATGGCCAAGGCACTGCTGCTTGACCTGAGTGCGGCACCGACTAGCTGGGGGCCGGTCACGGAAGCGGCGCTGGCCGAGATCCTCGCAGCCTGGGAGACCGCGGGCCGGCGAGTCGCCGTGCTGCTCGCCGCCGATCCGGTTCAAGGCGTCCTCATTCGGCCGCTGCTGAAAATGGCTGCGCCCCACGTGGCCCGCTCGTTTCACAGCGAAGCCGAGGCGCTGGATTGGAGCGTTCACGGGGACCACGGGGGAGCCCCCTGATGCGACCTGCTGCTGCGGCGGTGGGGCTTGTTGGCTAGCGGCTAGGCCGCGGCTGCCGCGTCGCTGTCACCGTCACTTTCGTTCTCGTCCGGCATGGTCTTGAGCAGCGCATCGATCGCCGCTTGCACCTGCGCGATCACGCTAGCCGGCACACTGCCCTCCAGCACCGAGATCAGCTCGACCAACTTCCTCGCAAGGCGCAGAGCTTCGTGCTGGCGTTTGCGCCGCTCGACCTCGATATCCGATGGGAAGAGGCTGTCGCGGAACTGACGGTTGACCTGACCAAAGGGCAGGTTCTCGTCGATGATCGCCCGCCGTACCTCGGCCAAAAGATCTTCGGCCACCTGGCCATCCCCGGCGGCTTCCTCGGCGCGACGCAGAAACTCGATGTTCTGCAGGCTGGGAAACTCCTGGCTGACGCCATCGCGATCGAACACCTCGGGCGCGGTCTTGCGCAGGAAGGCGTAGGTGCCGACCAGCTTGTTTACCGTCGAGGTCTTGAGGTGCAGCTCCTTGCGGTAGTACTCCTCGAAAGAGACAAAGCCCCAGGTGGTGTAGCGCTGGTTCTTTTGGCAGGAAGACAGCGCCTCGGCGAGCTCAATCCAGCTGGCTTTGAAGCGCCGGGTGCGCGCGATGAGCTCAGCGCGCTCGGGATCGCCGGCGAAGCGACGCTCAGCCGCGGCAAGGGCGGCATCGACCTTGGTGTGCACGGCGATCGAGGGAGCTGAAGGGGACCCATGCGCCGACGCGCCTGGGGTCGATGGTGCGGGAGTGTGCGACATGCGGCGCAGTCTACCACCAGGTGCCAGAACGTACGCCGCCTAAGAGCGCGTCAGTGCCTTCTAAAAGAGCGCGTCCACCCGTCTTTCAAATAACGAGCGCGTCCACCCGTCTTCTGGCCGCTCAGGTGCCCCTAGATGCGCGTCTTGATTGCGGCAACCCCGCCAGTTCGGCCATGATAGGTGATACGTCGGGAAGTCTTTTGACTGCTGACGCGCCTCTCTAGAGAGCTCATGTCTACGTCATCTACACGTCATGTCTCGGTTCCGTTTGAGCGCATCCAGCGAGTCATCGACATCTTGTCGATGGTCTCCATCGGCGAGTACTCGCCGGAGATGATTCAGATTTCGCCGAGTGAGCACGCGGATGAGTTCTCAGTGCTTGAGGCGGCCCTGAACATCTACAACCAAGAGCTGGCTTCGGCGCGCGCCCAGAACGAGCGCTACATCAGCGAGCTCGAGCGCTCGAAACAAGAGCTGCAAGAGCAGATCTCAACGATCGCCAAGCAGCAGATGGCGATTCACGAGCTGTCGTCGCCGATCGCCGAAGTCTGGGAAGACATCCTGCTCTTGCCGGTCATCGGCTCGCTGGATAGTCAGCGCGCATTCGAGATGACCGAGAAGCTGCTCGATCGCATCAAGCAGACGCGCTCGGCCTGCGTCATCATCGACATCACCGGCGTCGAGGTTGTCGATACCACGACGGCGAGCGCGATGCTGAAGATGACGCGCGCGGCACGGCTGCTGGGAGCGGTGTGTGTGCTCACTGGGGTGCGGCCCGAGATCGCGCGCACCATGGTGCAGCTCAACATCGAAGTCGAAGGCGCGCGCACGATGCGCACGCTCAAGGATGGGCTGCGCGCCTGCTTCGATCTGCTGCGCCGTCGTCGCGATCAGCGGCGGCGACACGCAGAAAATGGCGATGGCTTGGTGTTCGGCCAGAAAGCCAAAGGGGCGGCGAGTGCCCCCCAAGGGGAAGTTGCCAGCGACGCATCCGCGGACCCGGGCGGCGGCGCCGCGGCGCAGGCAGCAGCCCCTGCTTTGGCGCCCGGTGGACCTGCCGCGAGTCCCAGTCCAGACGATCTGCTGGGGGGCGTGAGCTAGCCGCGCCTGGAAACCATGAATCGCAGGTCCGACTAGAGCGCGAGTATGGTATGTGCTGTGGATAGTCGCCCCATGCTGACGCAGCCTAGACAAGCAAGCCGGACCGCTGGGTCAGGGCGAGAGATTCAGAAGCTGTAGACGTAGACAATGAGCGCTGTCGAGAAGCAGGATTCAGCCGTGGGAACGGGGGACAAGGGCCCAGAGGCCGCGGGCTCAAATACAGATCCCGAAGTCACGCCGCTGCCCGCCCCCATGCCGGGGCTGAGTATGGAACTCGAAGCGCTGGAGCCCGAGGAGCCGTCGCTGGCCCCGCTCGCCAAGCTGCCTGGGGTGGTCGCGCGGGCTGGACAGAGCGGCAGCAAGAAGCTGAAGGCGACGCACAGCCCTTCTGGCAAAGCCGCAGCGAACAAGGGGCCGGGGAGCGCATCCAAAGGCAGCAGCAAAGCGGCTCACAGCGAGCGGGCCGACAAGAACGAACGCGCCGATAAGAGCGAGCGCGCCGACAAGAATGAAGCGAAGGCCAAGCTAGCGACTACGAGTGCGAAAGAGGCAACCGCTGTTACCGCGCCGGCCGCCCCGCGCGGCAGTGCCAAGGCAGAGACTGCGACCATCCCGCCACCGATCCTGGCGATGCCCGAGACCTTGCCGCTGTCCCCGCCGCCGGTCGTTTCTAAGGCGAGCGAGCGCAGTCGAGCCTGGTGGGCCATCGGTGCGTTGGGCCTAGTGGCTTTAGGGGCTGGGGTGGGTGCTCTGCTGTGGCAACCGGCGCCGCCGACTGTCGTTTCGCCACCAGAGACGCCCGCTGTGGTCCCGGCTGCGCCCCCGCGGACGGCACTGACGGTGACGCCGATTGAGGCACCCGGCGGGCCGACTGCCCCCGTGCCGGTCGTCGAAGCGCTGCCGTCTGCGCCGAGCGCGGCCGCTCCAAATGCGCCGGGTACGACGGCTCCAAACTCGCCAGGAAGTCCCGTGGCGGCCATCGAGCCAAACGCCAAGCCAGCCAGCCCCGAGCCAGCGGTCGCCGCGCCGCGCACGACGTCAAAGCCCGTCGTCGCCAGCGCTGGGTCACCCAGCAAGCCGCTCGCCAAGGCAGCAGCGCCCGTCCAGAAGCCGGGACCCAGCGACGCCCCCGCCGGGGATGGCAAGGGCGCGGGGAAAGCCCCAGGCAAGCCGGGCAGCAAGCCCGCCGCTGTGGCCGCCGCAGCGCTGTCGCTAGAGCCGGTGCCGCAGCTATCGCCGCCGATCATTCGTCAGCACATGCTGGCGGCCGAGCGGCGCTTTCCGGCCTGTGTACGCGAAGGCTTCGGCAGCAATGTCAGTATCGGCATTGTCGTTGAGTCGGTTGGCACCGTGCGCAAGGCCGACATCCTTGGACCACTGGGCCAAAGTGCCACTGGCCGCTGCATCTCCGAACAGATCCGCGGTCTCCGCTTCCCGCCGTTCACCGAAGGCGGTGCGAGCAAGTTCTTCGTCTGGTCGTATCAGGTTCCGCAGGCCAACTAGGCCGGCTGAAGAGCTCCGACCAGGCGCCGCTGTCGTAGCGTTACGACGCATGCCTTTGCCCACAGCAGCCCCGAGGGTAACCGTGGCGGTTTCTGTCTCGGCGAAGGCCGGCGCATCGTGCGATAATTCGACAGAGTCATGTGTCCGTTCGGTCCGCGCCATAGGCGTCGACCAGCGAGGCTCGGTTTATGAGCCTCAAGGCGACGGCGATGGGCCAGCAGTGTCCACGCTGCGGCGCGCTCTATGATCAGGGCACGCAGCATCAGTGCGGGGACGGTCAGCAGGTCCCGATCTCCGTCGGAAACGAGCCCGTCGCGGCCGACCCGTTGATCGGCACGATCATCGGCGAACGCTACGACATCTTGAGCCGACTCTCAGCCGGTGGCATGGGAGTCGTCTACAAGGCGCGCCACGTCCTTCTGGACAACCTGGTGGCGGTGAAGGTCCTGCTCAAGCCGCAGGATCTGGATGCGCAGCGGCGCTTTCTGCAGGAGGCGCAGCTTGCCTGCAAGATCCAGCACCCGAACATCGTGTACATCTCCGACTTTGGCGTGCTGCCCGACGGGCGCTCGTACATTGTCATGGAGCTTCTGCGCGGGCAGACCATCGCCGATGTCATCAACAAAGGTCGCGTCGCGCCGATTCGCGTGTGCCAGATCGGCGTGCAGATCGCGCGCGGTCTGCAGGCGGTGCACGACAAGGGGATCATCCACCGCGATCTCAAGCCCGAGAACATTTTCCTGATCGAGCAGGACGGCAAGAAAGACTTCGTCAAGATTGTCGATTTCGGCATCGCTACCGACGCCGCCTTGCCGCAGATCAACGTCCGCCAGGAAGGCATCGATCCCAACTCGCCCGAGGCCCTGCGGGCGGTGCGGCAGCGCCAGACTTTGCCGGGCACGGTCCTTGGCACGCCGCACTACATGTCGCCCGAGCAGGCGCTGGGTGAAGACGTCGACCACCGGGCCGATCAGTATGCGCTGGGCTGCATCTTGTACGAGATGCTGGCCGGCACAGTGCCGTTTGACGACGACAACCCCGCGGCGCTGATGTTCAAGCACGCCTACCGGCCACCGCCCTCGCTGCTGGAAAAGGTGCCGGGCCTGGAGGTGTCGGCATCGCTGATGCAGATCGTGATGCGGACGCTGATCAAGTCTCGCGATCAGCGCTTCCCGGCGATGCGCGATCTCGAAGCCGCGCTGCAGGCCGAGGTCGATGCGGTGCTGGGCAAGGCGGACTCGCTGCGCTCAAGCCAGCTCTTGGCGCAGACTCCGCCGGTAAAGAAGATCTCGTGGCTGGCGCTGGTCGGGATCGCGCTGACTATCGCCGTGGTCATCGCCGGGGGCACAACGCTGGCCATGCAGCGCGGCTGGTTAGCGCCATTCCGCTTGGATACCAAGGCCATGCTGGCGCTGCGCGGTGCTGCGCTGGCCCAGCTCAAAGAAGATCTGCGCAACCCGGATCCCGAGCTGCGACGCGGCGCGATCGGGGCTCTGGGAGCGACGGCCGATGGCAGCTTGGCGCCCCTTCTGGCCGTGCTGCTGGAAGACAAAGAGACGGGAGTGCAGATCCGCGCGGCTGAGATGCTGGGACAGCTCGGGCAGCCCGGCGTGGTGCCCAAGCTGGTCCCCCTACTTGAGCGCAGCAAGTCGGAAGCAGTTGTCGCGGTAGCGGCTGCCGAGGCCATGGATCAGCTGGGCGATGCTCGCGGGCAGCAGGCGCTGCGACAAGCGATGAATGGCAAGCAGGACATCGCGCGCCTACAAGCTGCGATGTACCTGTGCGGCAAGGGCGAGCGCGAAGCTCAGAAGATGCTGACCAGCGCGGTGACGCGCGGCAAAGTGCCGGAAGAAATTGCTGTCGCGATCCTCAGTCGCTTGGCGCAGTCCGGCGATACGGCGGCGCGCGAAAACCTGCTGCTGCGCCTCAATAACACCACCAACCGCGATCAGCAGCTGACTCTGGCATCGACGCTGGCGCGCATTGGCGAAGGGCGGGGGCGAGATCTCTTGCGCGATACGGCGCGCAAGCCCGGGCCACAACAGCTGCGGGCGGCCACCTTGCTGGCTGGGCTGGATGAGCCCACCGATGTCGAGCTGTTCCGCGGAGTGGTCAATAACGGCGATGCACCGGCCCCGGCACGGATCTTGGCGCTGGGTGGACTTGCGCACGTCGGAGCAACCAGCGACCTCAAGCAGCTGCAGGGGCTTCTGAAGCAGAACAGCGATCCCAAGCTGCGCCAAGCGGCGGCGGCTGCCATGCTGCGCATCAGCGATGCCGATCCAGTGCTCGCGGCGGCGCAGAGCATGCCGGTGGAGAGCGATCCCAGCTGGCTCCTGCGCGATAACGCTGTGGCGGCGCTCGGCGATCTCGACTCACAGGGAAGCGTCAATGCGCTGGCTCGGGTGCTGCGTCGCCGCGATTCGTCGCAGGAAGCGCGACTGGAAGCGGCGCGAGTCTTGGGCCGTCGCAGCGATCCGGCTGCCCTGCGGGTCCTGCGTGACAGCGTTGAAGACAGCGACGCTGGCGTACGGCAAGAGGTCATCCAATCGCTGGCCAGTGTGGGGCGCCGCTTGGGCGAGCGTGGCCTGACCACCGCGCGCATGGAAGCGACGGGCCTGCTGAATAAGATCCTCTTGGCCGGGAATGGCAGCGACGAAGTAGCAGCCCGCGCCGCCCTGCTTTCGCTCGGCGACGAGAGTCAGCGGGCCCCGCTCTCGACGGCGTTGAAGAGCCTGGATGAGCGCAAGCGGCTGCAGGTGGTGCAGGCGGTGGAGCGCGACTCGACCCTGCTCGCGGCAGCGCTGGATGACAGCGCACCATCGGTGCGTCAGGTGGCGGCGCGCAAGCTGGCGGCGATGGGTGATCAGCGGGCTGCGCCAGCCCTGCGCGAGACCGTCTCTAGCCAGCGCAACAGCGCCGATGGGCTGCACGCCTACGCTCAGCTGCGTCGGCTAGGCCAGGACATGTCGCCGCCACCCGATGCCCAGGCCATGCTGGATAGTAAAGATGCGCCGACGCGAGCCGCCGCGTTAGAAGCGCTGAGTGTCCAGGGCGGCGAGGCGCGCAAGCGAGCCATGGAGCAGGCGGTTCGCGACAGCGATCCCCGCGTGCGTCAGCGTGTTCTGGAACTGGCGCTTGAGATCTCGCAAGAGAAAGGCGGGGCGGGCGTGGCGTTTGCGACCTCGCTGCTCAAGCAGCTATCGCGCGACAGCGATGGCACGGTGCGGGCGCGCGCCACGGCGCTTCTGACGCGCCTGCAGGCTCAGAAGCGCGTCGAAGAGCAGAGCCCACCGACCAGCCCAGCCACCGAGGTGACTGGGACCGGGGGCGGGGCAGTGAACACGCCGCCGCTTGATGCCGGGGTCGCGAGCAGCAGCGGGGGCGAGACGCCGGCGGCCAGCGCCCAGACGGGCGACAGCGATAGCGGCAAGTCGACGAGCGAGGGCGACAAGATCGATAACGAGCAGCTGCAGAACATGCTCAAGGCCGGTCGCGAGCAGTTCAAGCGCCAGGAGTATCGCAAAGCGCAGAAGTCGCTGGAGCGCTTGAGCAGCCTGTGTGGGCGTCAATCGAGCAAGCAGTGCGCACCGATCTCGTACGAGCTGGCCTTCTTCTTGGGCCGCAGCTACGAGGAGCAGGGGCAGCAAGCCGACGCCATGAACGAGTTTCAACGTCTGTCGGGGAAGAAAGGCGGCACGAGCGAGCAGCGCGATTACATCTCTCGCGCCATCAAAGATCTAGGTCGCAAGCTGGGTCGCGTGCAGGTCAAGCGCAGCAAGCGCGGACGCTGTGAAACGACGATCCTTTGGGTGACGCCGGGTGAGCAGGTCATCCCGCTCGGCGCCGGGGACACGCGCACGGTTACCGTCGGGCGCAATGAAAAAGTCAGCGTGGGGGAATGCAAGTGACGGACACGACCAGAAGACCCTGGCCGCTCTCCGTAGGCCTTGTTCTTGGCCTTGTTGTCGGACTTGAGCGAACTGCAATCTGCATGGCGGTGCTGCTGGTGCTCTGCAGTGGAGCACCCGGAGCGCGGGCCGAGGCGAGCGGCGAGGTGCTGCTGACCCCGCCGTGGTGGGCCAAGGGAGCGGCACTTTCGATCGATGGCCGACCGGCCGGCAACCTGCCGCAGAAGATCCTTTTGCCCCCCGGCGATCATGAGCTGGTGCTGCAGCAGGGGCGAGCGCTCTTGCCGGTGAAGGTGGCCGTCAAGGCAGGACGCGGCACGCTGGTGCGCTGGCCGCGCCTGACGACGCCCGAGGTGACGCTGGGGAAGGCGGTGGGCCTGGTCTTTGAGCCGACCAAGGTGCAGCCCGGCCTGCAGCAGGCGGTGCTCAGCGGCATTCACTCCGCGCAGTACGCGGTGCTCGGCGAGTACGGCAAGCTAGAGAACCCGCCGATGCCGGTCGCGTGCAGTGAGTCGGCGGCCTGCTTGGAAGAGCTGGCGATGCTGCACGGTCTGCGCTTTGTGCTGAGCCTGCAGCTGTCGACTAGCGATGCCAGCGCGCCGCTTTGGCTGCGTATCTTCGACGCGGAAACTGGCGACTTCGCGCTACAGCAGGCCCTTGCGATCGGGGAGGCTGAGCTGGGCAAGCGCCTGCCGCCGCTTCTCACTCAGGCCCTGCTGCGCGCGCCGCTGCGACCACTTGGACTGATTGAGATCAGCTCGCAGCCGACGGGCGCCGAGGTCCTGGTCGATGGGCGGCGACTCGGTGTGACGCCGTACCGACGCTCGGCCGCGATCGGCGAGCATGACATCGTGCTGCACAAGACGAGATCGGAAGAGCAC